>NZ_JBALOW010000031.1:0-54689 GCF_036965085.1 Bacillus sp. JJ1532 | reverse complement strand
GTAAGCTAATGACAGGCGGTGAAGGGGACGATTCCAAAGGCTACTTCATCAATCCAACTGTATTCGCTGACCTTTCACCAGAATCTCGCATCATGAAGGAAGAAATCTTTGGACCAGTTGTAGGCTTTACAAAAGCTAAAGATTTCGATGAAGCGATTGACATTGCTAACAACACAGAATACGGCTTAACGGGTGCAGTTATTACCAATAACCGTTTGAACCAAGAAAAAGCTCGTGAAGATTTCCATGTTGGAAACCTATATTTTAACCGCGGCTGTACAGGTGCTATTGTAGGCTACCAGCCATTCGGCGGATTCAACATGTCGGGAACTGACTCTAAAGCAGGCGGACCTGATTATCTGCTTCTTCATATGCAAGCAAAAACTACATCAGAAATGTATTAAAAAATTTCCTTTCAGGGTTTAAAGTGTAACAGCTTAACGGTACAATGAAAGGGATTACTCGGACATTAGGAGGAATGTATTCATGACAGCATTAACAAATACAAATTCATTGATTGAACAAACTGAGAAATATGGTGCAAAGAACTATCATCCGCTGCCAATCGTCATATCAAAGGCTGAAGGTGTATGGGTTGAGGATCCTGAAGGCAATAAATACATGGATATGTTAAGTGCTTACTCGGCAGTAAACCAAGGACATAGACATCCGAAAATTATTCAAGCATTAAAAGATCAAGCAGATCGTGTAACCCTTACCTCTCGTGCATTCCATAATGATCAGCTTGGTCCATGGTATGAAATGATTTGTAAGCTAACAAATAAAGAAATGGCTCTTCCTATGAATACGGGTGCTGAAGCGGTTGAAACAGCATTTAAAGCTGCTCGCCGCTGGGCATACGATGTAAAAGGTGTAGCTGAAAATCAAGCAGAGATCATTGCATGTGTTGGAAACTTCCACGGACGTACAATGACAGCTGTTTCTCTTTCTTCAGAAGCGGAATACAAGCGTGGATTTGGACCAATGCTTCCTGGCATTAAATTAATTCCTTACGGTGATCTTGAGGCATTGAAATCGGCAATCACGGAAAACACTGCTGCATTCTTAATTGAGCCAATCCAAGGGGAAGCTGGAATTATTATTCCTGAAGAAGGCTTTATGAAAGCTGCATACGAAACATGTAAAGAAAACAATGTATTATTCATTGCTGATGAAATTCAAGCAGGTCTAGCGCGTACTGGTAAAATGTTTGCTTGTGAATGGGAAGATGTAGATCCAGATATGTACATCCTAGGAAAAGCATTAGGCGGCGGAGTTTTCCCGATCTCCTGTGTCGTTGCAAATAAGGAAGTTCTAGGTGTATTCAATCCAGGATCTCACGGCTCCACATTTGGCGGAAATCCAATGGCTTGTGCTGTATCCATTGCTGCTATGGAGGTTCTTGTTGAAGAAAACTTAGCTGAGCGTTCTTTGAAGCTTGGTGAGTACTTCGTTAACAAGTTAAAAGAAATCAAAAATCCGATAATTAAAGATGTTCGTGGACGTGGCTTATTTATTGGTGTTGAATTAACTGAACCAGCTCGCAAATATTGTGAGGCTTTAAAGGAAGAAGGCTTATTATGTAAAGAAACACATGATACAGTCATTCGCTTTGCACCTCCACTTGTAATTACAGAGGAAGAGTTAGATTGGGCAATTGAACGTATTAACAAAATTTTAAGCTAATCCAAACTTTGATTATAGATGGAATATAAAAAACAATAAAACTAATAAAAATAATAGACTATTCTGTTGTTCGCTCCAACTAGAATATGATTTGTTTTTCCGTCTACAATGATAGAACAAAAAATCCTTGTACTTATGTGCAAGGATTTTTTGCGTCTTAAGATAGGTCGCTATTTTCGACATTTTTCACTTTGACAGCTCATAAAATGTAAATAAAAGTAGATATATTACTAACGGATGTTTCTTGATTATACGCCTGCTTTCCGTTAAAGTTTAGTAGAATAAAATAGATACTGAAAGTAATCCGGTATGTTTTTATGAAATTACATAATTGGAGGATCAGACATGACATATGTTCGTTTTGATTACTCAAAGGCATTTGCATTTTTCAGTGACCATGAGCTTACATATATGCAAGATGCGGTAAAGGTTGCTCATCACTCTTTGCATGAGAATACTGGACAGGGAAATGAATTTTTAGGTTGGATGGATTACCCTATTCAATATGATAAACAAGAATTTTCTCGGATAAAACAATCAGCTGAAAAAATTATTGGAGATTCTGATGTTTTGCTCGTAATTGGTATTGGGGGTTCTTACTTAGGTGCCCGTGCAGCAATTGAAATGTTAAATCATAGCTTTTATAATGCACTGTCAAAGGAAAAAAGAGGAACTCCGCAAATAATTTTTGTCGGCAATAATTTAAGCTCTTCTTACATGAAAGATGTGATTGACTTTCTTGATGGGAAGGACTTCTCCATAAACATTATCTCTAAATCAGGTACAACGACTGAACCAGCCATTGCCTTTCGGATTTTTCGCAAGCGATTGGAGGAGCAATATGGTTTAGAGGAAGCACGCAGGAGAATTTATGCAACAACAGATAGGGAAAGAGGGGCCTTAAAAACACTTGCAGACGAAGAAGGCTATGAAACATTTGTTGTTCCTGATGATATTGGCGGCCGATACTCGGTATTAACAGCAGTGGGTTTATTGCCAATAGCTGTTAGCGGTGCTGAAATTGGAGAAATGATGAAGGGTGCTGCCCTTGCCCGAGAAGAGCTGAGCAGTTCAGAACTGCTTGAAAATATAGCCTATCAATATGCAGCTATTCGCTATATTTTATACAACAAAGGAAAGACGACAGAAATGCTCATTAACTATGAGCCAGCTTTACAATCCTTTTCAGAATGGTGGAAGCAGTTATTCGGTGAAAGTGAAGGAAAGGACTTAAAAGGAATCTACCCATCCTCGGCCAATTTCTCAACGGATCTGCATTCTATTGGTCAATATATTCAAGATGGACGAAGGAATCTGTTTGCGACAATTATGAAGGTTGATAAACCACGTCAAGAGTTAATCATTGAAAAGGCAGATAATGACTTAGATGATCTAAATTATTTAGCTGGAAAAACAGTAGACTTTGTCAACAATAAGGCGTTTGAAGGGGCTGTACTAGCGCATACTGATGGAGGTGTGCCAAATCTAGTCTTATCTATTCCTAAATTAGATGCCTTTACCTTTGGCTATCTCGTATATTTCTTTGAAAAAGCCTGTGCGATGAGCGGCTATTTATTAGGTGTCAACCCTTTCGATCAGCCAGGTGTAGAGGCTTATAAAGTAAATATGTTTGCTCTATTAGGAAAACCAGGGTTTGAAGACAAGAAGGAAGAGCTAGAAAAGCGGCTTAGATAAAAAAGGAGTGTTCGTTTAAACGAGCACTCTTTTTTTAATGAAACCTTTATTTTCGGGGAAACTATTCAAAAGAATGGAAAGGAGATATCCTAAATGATTGAAATTCCTTCAGAATTAGAGGGTAAAAGCTTTGATTTGTATAAATTAGAACAGAAGTTAAAACCAATCGGCTATTCAATCGGCGGCAACTGGGATTATGACAAAGGCTATTTTGATTATAAGATCGATAACAAGGAGGGCTATCAATTTTTAAGGCTTCCCTTTATGGCAGTAGACGGGCAGCTAGATGCGAGAGGATGTATAGTCGAGCTCGGGAGACCGTTTTTGCTCTCACACCTTTATGAGGATAGTTTGGACGACCATGCGCATACTGCGGTCATATCTGGATCATTTAATCAATTTTCGGAGCCAATCGAAAAGGATGCTGAATTCCCGGAGAAATTCATGGATCATGGGAAAGTGCTTGTCAAAGAATTGGAAGCAGTGCTCTTAAATGGTTAATTCGTAATGATAATTAATTGATCATTTGCGTGAATATGAAAGGGGACCGGAGGATTTAATAGCGTTTCCTCCCCTCTTTTTACTCCGAGCAATAGAATTCCGTCTTTAATTAGTAATTGACTAAGTTCCATATAAGACATGTCCAATATGTCTATTGAAGCCTGCTGAAACGTTAATTTTCGGTTATCCATCTGCCGTAATAAGTCTAAAAAGGATGTTACCAGCTCCTGTGAAAAGATGCTATTAATCATCACAAAGCTTGTTAAAATATTTGTTTGGACAACCTCATCGGCCCCAGCTCTTTTCGCGTTGGCAACCTGCTCTAAAGTTAGAATTTCAACGATGCAGGGGACATGAGGATTAAGCCCCTTTACAGCAAGCAAGGTTAAAATGGAGCCCATATCAGCATGAAGCTCACCCTTGTTCGGGTCAGCGGTAATAATCACTTTACTTGCTTCTAATATATTAGCTTTTATCAGCACTTCATCAACGTTGGAACGACCTTGAATAAAATGCACATTCCTATCAGGCAATGGGTTTTTTCCGAGTGATTCATCAATTAAGGTGATCGCAATATCTTTATGATTTTTACAAAGTGCCTGAAGAATTTCACGTGAACGTTCATTCCACCCGATAATAATTAGATGTTTTTTCCCTTTGAAAGCAAGCTTCCCTTCAATTAAATCATTCTGTCTTGTTACTGCAACAGTGGCCAGTGTGACAAAATAGGTGGCTAAAAATCCAGCTCCGATCATGATTAAAGCAATCCCGGCAAGTCTCCCAAAAACGGTCTTCGGTGCAAAATCTCCATAGCCAACTGTAGCTGCTGTGACTACAGCCCACCAAATACCTTCGAAAATAGTTTTAAATTGGTCTGGTTCTAATAAGTGAATTATCGTTCCAAATGTAAAAATCAGCGTAAGTGAAATAATTAATACTCGAAATATTAGCGGTAAACGCGCAAAGCTAGTAAATAAATTGTATGACAAAATATGACACCCCTAAAAAAGAATCTGTATTCAGTATGGACTAGTTAGAGGGATTTCATAAATTTAACTTCTATAAAATAGAAAAAAGAGCTAGATCTTCTAGCCCCAATTTAGTAAGAATTATAGGTTGATTAACTAGCTGAATGACCTCTATGGATAGTACGATCACTTAATGAAAAATGCAAAAGGTGAAGGTATATTAAACGGTCTAGCTTTTGGCTATAATTTATCGTTTCAACACTATTCATTCCGGTTTCATGTGCAATTCGGATCATTTCTTTTCTCATTATATTAATGCGCTTAAGGACTAATTTCTCTAATGAATACTTGTTCATCTTCATCTTCTCCTACTAATGTTTTCAAGTATACCTTTATTATAGGAGATATTTCATATTTCGAAATAGATTCGACAAAGGTTCTAAGAAAAAGACATTTTCCTTCATCTTTTACATAAATTTGGTAGCTTAATCAGGACAAAAGTCCTAATAAAATAGCTTCTCTCTGTAAAATATATGGGAGACATTTGTAGCCTCGATTCCTAAATCGCTTTTTGGGAGGAAAAAAATCCTTCTCCATCATTCCAATAGGGAGAAGGAAAAGAATTAATTTACTAAGATAAATGGGATTTCAGGAATTCTATGACTTCTTTAAGTGCATCTTGGACAGTTGGGTTATGGAAATCCTTATCGAATACATGCTCTCCATTAGGGATGGTAATTAATTTGCTTTCAACGCTTGCTTTTGATAGGGCTTCGCTCATTAAAACAGATTGTTCGTAAGGGACGTCTACATCTTTCGTTCCATGTAAGAATAAAGTAGGCGGGTAATCCGCATCAATATTGTAAATGGGAGAATACTTTTGAATCGTTTCTTCGTTCATTTGCGGGTTAATTCCAGTTACTTCTTGAATCCAATCCCCAGTTTGTCGTGCATATAAATATAGAAGGAACCGGGGTTGAACAGAAGCTTCTGTAATTATTTGATTAGATACAAGCTGATCGGCAATCTCTTTTGGTACTCTATCTTTTTGGAGGTAGTAGCTGTTAGGGGTTGTAGCCCAATCAGCGCCTATATCTCCATATCCGTAGAAGGATACGATTGCACGCGGCTTGTTTGAAAGTGTACCGGTAGACAGTGCTAGAAATCCGCCTGCTGATCCGCCGATTACGGCTATTCTATCCGGATCAATTGAGAATTGATTAGGTCCTTCAGATTTTATCCAGTTCAGCGCATCTTGGATATCATCAAGGATGCCCGATAGTTTTGTTTCAGGAGCAAGTCTGTAATCAATAGAGAACACGGCAAAGCCATTATTTGTATAAAGCTGTATCATTTCAGCAGAAAGTTCTTTTCTTGTACCCCATAGGAGGCCGCCCCCATGTATATATACGACAACAGGAGCATTTTCACGATCCGGTTCATGGAAATCCGCTTTAAGCGCATAGCCGGCTTCTTCTTTGTAAATAACTGTTTTCATTTTAAAGATTCACGTCCATTCTAGTAGAGATTCTTCGGATAGTTTTTGTATGTGAATTAACGATATATAGTATACCAAAAAAGAAGAGAAATGGTCATTTAGACGTTACTGGAAATGGGTGGAATAGGTAACGGTGATATACTCATGCTGCCAGTTTTTGGTGTTATTAAAGGAAAACGCAATTCATGGTGAGGGTTTTGGTAGAAGGAGCTTGAAAATGCTAACAATAAATGCTTCATGGTAAGGGTTTTAGTTGGGTGAGTATGAAAATGCTACCTATGAACGCTTCATAGTGAGGGTTTTAGATAGGATAGTATGAAAATGCTAATCATGAGAGCCTCATGGTGATGGTTTTGGTTGGGTGAGTATGAAAACACTAGCTATGAGCGCTTCATGGTCAGGGTTTTAGCTAGGTAGTACGAAAATGCTAACCATGAAAGTTTCATAGTAAGTGTTATTAACTAAAGTAGTTTACAAAATGCTCAGAACGAACAAGAATAAAATAAAACGAAGGCATTATTCCAAAGACTTGGCTAACACCTTCGTTTTTTCTTAGTCATTTATATGTTAGAACATGAGTTACGCTTTCGCATATTGTATAACAGCCTCTTCTAAAACATCAATTCCGAGTAAAATGTCGTCTAGATCTGTGTATTCATCAGGATGATGACTTAATCCATCAACAGATGGTACAAAGATCAGCCCAACTGGACCAAGTCTTGTCATGTTCATCGCGTCATGGCCAGCCCCGCTCTGCATGACTTCGTATGATAGATTTCTGCGATCACAAATGTTCCTGACTTCTTCTACAAGTTCTTCAGAAAGAATAACGGGCTCCTCTAAACTAATAACATTCGTTTCGATCTCGAGCTGTCTCTTTGCTTTTACTGAGGCAATCGTTTCATAGACATGGTTTAACACACGTTCTCTTGATTCGGTAGATGTAGATCGGATGTCAATCTTAAGCTCAACCTCACCTGGAACGACATTCATCGCTCCTGAAGGAATATCCAAAACGCCAACTGTTCCAACAGTTCCGTACGCTTGTTCAAGCATTGCCGCTTTTTCAAGCTCTAAGGCAATTTCGGAAGCACCGAGGAGAGCGTCCTTTCTCATATTCATTGGGGTTGTACCTGAATGTGAGGCCTTTCCAAAGATTTTTAGAAGAAGTCTAGCTGGTGCTGCGATCCCAGTTACAATCCCAATTTTTTTCTGATTATTAATGAGAACGGGACCTTGCTCCACATGCAGCTCGAAATATGCCTTGAATTCTTCGTTTGCTCTGCTTGCTTCATCAATACTATTAAAATCAAGGGCACATAGGGCTAATGCTTTTTCCATCGTAAGGCCATCGCGGTCTTTCAGATGCCTGTATTTTTCTTTATCTAGGAGTCCAGCCATTGCCTTACTCCCAAAAGTAGAAACGCCAAATCGGGAGGATTCCTCACAAGCGAAAGAAACGACTTCAATCGGATGATCTGTCACGACTCCCTTATCATTTAATCGCGAAATTACCTCCAACCCAGCTGTCACTCCAACTAAACCGTCATATTTTCCGCCTTGATACACAGTATCTAAGTGAGATCCGATCACAACTGGTGGAAGGCCCTTTATTTTTCCTTCCCTTCTTGCAATTAAGTTTCCGCAAGGGTCAAGGCGAACATCTAATTTTTCATCCATACAAAGCCTCATGAAGGCATGGGTACCCGCCTGCTCTTCATTCGTGTAGGCAACACGCGTTATACCGATATCACCCGAATTGTATTGATTCATTTTATTAAAAAGTATTTCATACCGTTCTCTCAAGTCCATAATGTATCTCCTATTAAAAGTAATATTTGATCGAATGATTAATACATAGATTATATCTATTATTTACTGATACTAAAAGAAAAAACGCAACACGATTGCTGCGTTAATTCAAGAATAATCCATTATGATGTTTTCGAATAAAAACTTTGCATCATCGCCAACCCCTAATAAAAGAGCAGAGCCTCGCCTATGCTGCCAGGGCAGGCCAAGAAAATACAATCCGTCTATATTTGATATTCCTCGTTCGTGAATTACTTTTCCTTTTTCATCAAAAATCTGCGGGAAATCCAACATGGAAAAATTAGTTTCAAAACCCGTAGCCCAAATAATATTATCAGCTTTCAAAGTGGAAGTATCTGTAAATAGGATTTCTTTTTGTTTGATGCCAATTGTTCTTCCCTTCATAGATACTTTCCCTAGTTTAATTTTCTCTTTTAATTCCAGACCAAAAATAGGATCGCCTTTTTTCCGAAGCCATTTTGCTATTTTAGAAGTTGAGTTTGCCTTTAATATCCCTAATTGATCTAGCCACCAAAATATACTTTTATTTGTAAAGGTTAAAGGGAAGAAACGCAAGGCTTCTCCCGCCGAAAGATAAGTAGGATGGGATTCGGAAAGTTCAACAGCAATTTGCGCACCGGAATTACCACCCCCAACGACTAGAACGTTTCCTTCTTTCAGCTGTTTGGGTTTTTTATATTGGGAAGAATGTAGCTGGATGACATCATCTTGAAGTTCTTTTGAAAAAGCAGGAATTCTAGGATGGTGAAAGGGACCTGTTGCGATAACCACTTTCTTGGCCTGAAGAGTAGAATTTTGAATAACAATATTAAAATATTTATCTGTTTTATATACTTGTTTAACTTTTGTATCAAGCTGTATGGGCAATTGAAAGGTTTTAGCATACTTCTCTAAATAATCAGCTACTTCATTCTTTGTAGGAAACCCATCTGGGTCCCCCTCCATCATTAAGCCATGTAAGGAACTATAAGAACGTGTGGTAAACAAGACAAGGGAATCATATCTATTTCTCCATACGTCACCGACACGCTTATGACTATCAAAAATAAGAAAGGACAAGGATGATTTTTTTAAATAGTATCCCATGGATAAGCCAGCCTGGCCAGCTCCGATAATTAACACATCGTAAATCATTATAGACACCTCAATTGATATATGAATATATGCTCATATATAATATATAAAAGAATGAAAAATCTGTCAATAAAGTAATTCATTTGAATAAGACATTGACTGCAAAGGCTTAATTTATATTGAACGTCTAGGAGTATGCCTATATACTGATGGATGTAAATAGAGATAGTTGGGGGTTCACGATGTTTTCAATTATTTTAGCAAGTATTATCTTTTTGGCCACTATAATATTAGTTATTTGGCAGCCGAAAGGGTTAGGAATTGGCTGGTCGGCTTGCGGAGGAGCTATGCTGGCACTTATTGTCGGAGTCGTGGACTTTCATGATTTCATAGATGTGATATTAATTGTTTGGAATGCCACATTAACGTTAATTGCCATTATAATTATATCGCTTATTTTAGATGAAATAGGATTTTTTGAATGGGCCGCCTTAAATATGGCGAGAGCAGCAAAGGGAAATGGGATAAGAATGTTTGTATATATCACCATTCTAGGTGCTATTGTTTCCGCATTATTCACTAATGACGGAACTGCGCTCATCCTTACACCTATTGTATTATCAATGGTCCGAAATCTGCAATTTAATGAAAAAATGGTTTTTCCGTTTATCATAGCCAGTGGATTCATTGCAGATACAACATCGCTTCCCTTAGTTGTTAGTAATCTTGTTAATATCGTTTCTGCCGATTATTTTGGAATCGGATTTAATGAATTTGCATCAAGAATGATTATCCCAAACTTCTTTTCTCTTGCTTCTAGTATTTTGGTATTATATCTTTTCTTTCGTAAGAGCATTCCAAAGAACTACGACTTATCGGACCTAAAAAAACCAGTAGAAGCAATACGGGACGAAAAAATGTTTCTATTGTCATGGTATGTACTGGCAGTCCTCCTTATGGGGTATTTTGCTAGTGAATTTACTGGAATTCCAGTCTCTATCATTGCTGGGGTTGTAGCTGTTTTCTTCCTATTCATGGCAAGAAGGAGCCATGCGGTGAATACAAGGACTGTCATGAAAGGGGCTCCTTGGGCTATTGTCTTTTTCTCAATTGGGATGTATGTGGTTGTTTATGGATTGCGAAATGTGGGGTTAACGAATGTTTTAGCTGATGTTATTCAATCAGCTGCCGATCAAGGATTATTTGCCGCGACACTCGGGATGGGATTCATTGCTGCGCTGCTTTCATCTGTGATGAATAATTTGCCTACCGTGATGATTGATGCTTTAGCGATTTCAGACACAAATACAACGGGAGTCATAAGAGAAGCACTCATTTATGCCAATGTCATTGGTTCGGACTTAGGTCCCAAAATTACACCAATTGGTTCTCTAGCCACCTTATTATGGATGCATGTTCTTTCCTTAAAAGGTGTAAAAATCTCATGGGGAACGTATTTTAAAACGGGGATTGTCTTAACGATTCCAACTTTATTTATCACATTGGTTGGTTTATATATTTGGCTGCTATTTATTCATTAATAACGGAGTTAAAATCATGACTAAAAAACAATTTATTTTCTATGTACAGGCAATTCATGCCGAAGCCCAATGGCAGAGGGCTAGGGGAAGAAGTATTTGGCTGATGATTGGAATGTTTATAGTGCAGGAATTGAGGCGTATGTCTTAAACCTAAATGCTGTAAAAGCCATGGATGAAGTGGGAGTAGATAATTCAATTCAAACCTCGGATATCATTGATGCAGAAATTCTTAACAATGCTGATTTAGTTGTTACTTGAAATTGAGGAGATAGTTAAGAGATTTGCAGAAGAAAAGTGATAGCTATTGAAACGCATCTAATATGATGCGTTTTTTTTTATGTGCTTTACAAGAATAAGTTATACAACGAAAATATTCTAAAATAACAATTAATTATAACTATAAAAAATATTTAAAATATTCTTTTGTATTAAAGTGAATTATGATAGAATCATAAACAATTACAGTGCAGCAGTAAAAATTCTTCATTTATAGAAAGGGATTTAGTAATGAAGGAAATTTTTGAAAAAATTAAGCAATTACGATTTGAACAGGGAATGACTTTAAAAGAGCTGAGTGAAAAGACGGACCTTTCCGTAAGTTTTTTATCACAAATAGAAAGAGGAACATCTTCACTTGCTATTACGTCATTAAAAAAAATTGCTGATGCTTTTGGTGTAAAGATGATTCATTTTTTTGAGGAGCCTGAGAATTTAAATTATGCAGTTAAAAAGGAAAATCAAAAATCTTTTAAGATTGAAAGCTCTGATTCTACTTATATTCGTCTCAGCAATAATTTTACTGACAGAAAGATTGAGCCTTTTCAAGTTACAATGCAGCCGCATCAAAGGGATATAGAAATGGCTAGGCATCCGGGGGAAGAATTTTATTATGTCCTAAAGGGTGCAGTGTTAATCACGGTTGATCAGAATGTTTATTATTTGCGTGAGGGAGAAGCAATCCATTTTCCGTCCACACTTCCCCATATGTGGGAGAATCCGCTTGATCAAGAAACGATTTTATTATCTGTAATTACACCAGTTATTTTTAACTAATAGATTGATAGAAACCTTGAAGGGAGGAATGCATGTCAATTGCATATACTTAATGTTTTGACCAACATGCAAATAGGGTTTTAAAAGGGAATACAACATAAAAGATGAAGTGAAACAGAAAGGGAGGAAGCATAATGTCGCGTTATCGTCTTGGAGTAGATATTGGAGGTACTTTTACAGATTTAGTTGTGTTTGACCGTCTGAAAAATGTCTATCATACGAAAAAAACTTTAACAACTCCGCATAATCTAGCTGAAGGTGTTTTAGAGGCAATAAGTCATTATGTAGGGGATTTATCTGAAATCGAATACTTTGTTCATGGAACAACATCTGGATTAAATGCTTTCCTTGAAAGAAAGGGTGCAAATGTAGCCCTAATAGTAACGAAAGGATTTAGAGATGTGTATGAAATCGGCAGGGCAAACCGGACTGAAATGTACAATATTCAGTTCAATAAGCCATCTACTTTAGTGGAGCGAGAGCATATTTATGAAATTCAAGAAAGAGTGACATTTGACGGCTCTGTCGTGACACCGCTAGATGAAGAAAACCTGAAGCAAATTATCGGCCAATTAAAAGATAAAAACTATGATGCAGTGGCTGTGTGCTTAATGCACGCTTACCGTAATCCAAATCACGAAGATAAAATTCGCAGCATCATCGAAAAAGAGCTTGATATTCCGGTCTCGCTTTCTAGCGATATTGCCCGTGAGTGGAGAGAATATGAGCGTGTTAGTACAACGGTTATCAATGCATATATCGCTCCTATCGTAAAAAAATACTTAAATATTTTAGAGAAGGAAGTAGAGAAGAGAGGCTTCAAAAAAGATATTTACATTATGCAGTCTAATGGAGGGGTTATGACATCCAAGATTGCTCAGCGTCTTCCATTGCAGACACTTATGTCTGGACCGGTAGGCGGAACGATTGGCGGAATGAATTTAACAAAGCTGACAGGCGATCCAAACTTAATTTGTGTGGATATGGGAGGAACGAGTTTTGATGTAAGTATGATTATTGATGGACAGCCAGATATTACAGCTGAAATTCATATGGAAGGCTTCCCGATTTTATCACCTATGGTTAATATTCATACGATTGGAGCAGGAGGCGGATCCATTGCATGGGTGGAGGCAGGCGGATTGCGTGTAGGACCGAAAAGTGCAGGCTCCTCACCAGGACCGGCTTGTTATGGACAAGGGGGAAAACAGCCGACTGTGACAGATGCAAATTTAGTACTAGGCCGTATCGATGAAAATAACTTCTTAGGCGGCGACATCAAGCTGGATAAACAAGCAGCGATTGAAGCAGTGAAATCGGTTGCAGATCAAATTGGACTTTCTGTTCAAGAAACAGCTGAAGGAATTTGTGATATTGCGAATGCGAAGATGGCAGATGCTATTCGTACATTAACGGTTAAGCGCGGAATTGATCCTCGTGATTTCACATTAGTTGCATTTGGCGGCGCAGGACCAATGCATGCTGTATTAATTGCAGATCTATTAGATATGAAGAAAGTATTTGTACCGAGCGTATCTGGAACATTCTCTGCTTGGGGCATGCTGCAAACAGACATCCGCTTTGATACGGTGCGAAACTATGTATCTAGCATCGAAGAAGTGAATTATAGCCAGCTTGAATCCTTATATGAGGAAATGAAACAGGAAAGCATTGCAGTGTTAAATCAGCAGAACATTCAAACCGAGCATATTCGTTTCCAAAATAGCATTGATGTCCGCTATGCTGGTCAGGAATATACGGTAAATATATTAAACGAAACAAATAATCTTAAGGAAATCGAAGAGGACTTCCATAAAGCCCATTTAGATATTTACGGACATAATAATCCGAAAGGGTCAATAGAGATCGTGAACCTTCGTGCTACAGCCTTTGGAGATCTTGAAAAGGTAGAATATGTGAAGTCGGACGAACGATCTGAAAAACAAGCGGTACCATCATCAAAACGAAATGTAGTTTGGAATAATGTTGAAGAAGAAACAAAGGTATATTCAACTGAGGAGCTATCCTATGGAAACTATTTCAATGGGCCAGCGGTTGTTGAAGATAAAAACTCAACTTTAGTTATACCGCCAAAACACTATATTCGCATTGATGAATATCAGAATATTGAAATTGTTAAAGAAACAGCTGAACAGGAGGTTTTGGTATGAGCACTCAAACACCAGTATATTTAGAAAATCCGGTTACAACGGAAATTGTAAGGAATGCTCTTATCTCGGCTGCGGATGAAATGAACGCAAGTCTAGCGAGAAGCGCATTTTCACCGATTATTTATGAAATGAAGGATTGTAGTGTTTGTATTTTTAACCGCGATGTAGAGCTATTAGGACAGTCTGCCGGATTGCCAATATTTCTTGGAAACATTGATGAATGTATAAAAGTAACTACCAACGTAATCGGCGGAATTGAAAACTATAAAGATGGAGATGTGTATATTTTAAATGATTCATATATTGGCGGAACGCATTTAAATGATGTTACGGTATTCTCTCCAATTTTCTTAGAAGGTGAGCTCGTTGGCTTTACAGCAAACCGTGCCCACTGGTTAGATATTGGCTCGAAGGATCCTGGGTATCCCATGGATGCAACAAGTATTTATCAAGAGGGTATCCGAATTCCTCCTACTAAAATTTATGATCAAGGGAAGCCAATCGAAGATGTAATCCGCTTAATTGTTTCGAATAACCGTTTCCGTGAAGCTGCATTGGGAGATTTAAATGCGCAAATTGCAGCCTGCCGGACAGGTGAAAAAAGATTCAAGGAATTAATTGTCCGCTTTGGCATCGACCGAATTAATCGCTGTATTCATGATATTTTTAAACAATCAGAAGAAATGGACCGCAGCGTTATTCGCAATATTCCGGATGGCGTCTATGAGGCAGAAGGATACCTGGATAATGATGGGGTCAAGGATGAACCGATTCTTGTAAAGGTTCAAGTAAAGGTTGAGGGCGATTATATTACGATTGATCTTACAGGCTCTAGCAAGCAGCGCTTCGGACAAACGAACTGCGGCTATGCTCAGACGATTTCAGCCTGCCGTGTGGCATTTAAAGATTTAATTAGTCCGAATTCTCCTGTAACTGGCGGGAACTTTAGAACAATGAAAGTTATTGCTCCAGAAGCAACAATCTTCCATGCAGTAGAGCCTGCCCCATGCGGCTGGTATTTTACTCCGCTAGGTTTATTGATTGATTTAATTATTAAAGCACTATCCCCTGTCATGAAAGATAAGGCCGCTGGTGCTCATTACGGAGATTCCATGGTAGTGACATTTGCAGGAATGGATGAAAGAACAAATGAGTCATTTTTAAGTGTGGAAGCGACTGCCGGAGGATGGGGTGCATTCCATTCTGGAGACGGCCAATCAGCATTGATCAACCATGTGAGTGGGGACTTCAAAAACTTGCCAATCGAAGTATTTGAGTCAAAGTATCCGATTAGAATCAATCAATATGGTTTAAGACAAAACTCTGGAGGAGCCGGCCAGTATCGCGGGGGTCTTGGGGTTGAAAGAGAATACGAGATTCTTAGTGAAGATGCGACAGTTTCTCTATGGTTTGAAAGATCCAAGACTCCAGCATGGGGATTATTTGGAGGCCTGCCTGGCGCAAAGCCTGATGTAGAAATTATTTCAGGCAGAGAGGTTGAACATCTACTAAAGGTAAACGGAAGAAAAGTACGTAAAGGCGATATTGTCAAAGTCATGACCGGTGGTGGCGGCGGCTTTGGGAATCCGTCCGAAAGATCTTCTGAGGATGCCGAAAAAGATTTAAGAAATGAATATGTTACCGGAAAATAAACAAAAAAGCAGCGAGTAAAGAATATGCACCTTGGGCTCATGGTTGAAATGGGAAGGAAATTCTTAAAAGAATGCCTTCCTCCATTTTTACCTAAATATTACAGATAATTTAGAATTCACTGGAAATATGAACTTAAGAGGATGTGCAGCAGCGTTGAAAAGAATAAGATTTCGGTTTGAAGGCGGGGGAGAGATTTCAGCAACTTTACTAGAGGGGAAGGCTCCATTAACTTGTGAGAGGATTTGGAATGCTCTTCCGTTAGAAAGTGTTGCTGCTCAATCAAGATGGTCAGGCAGGGAATTCAATTTTGGCTATAATGAACAGGACTTGCCTCCAAGAGAAAATCAGACCATTTATACAAGTGTTGGGGAAGTGTGTTATTGGCGGGATTGGAATTGGGAGGAAGAAGGCGTTCTCCCGCAGGCTTTAGCCATATACTATGGTGCTGAGCTGGCAAGAAGCCACAAAGGCAATGAGCCTGTTAACGTTTTTGCGCAAGTCGATTATTCGGAATTTGACAAGCTTGTCCAAATTGGTGAGCGAATTTGGCTTGAAGGGAAAGAGAAGATTTATATTGAGAGATTGGAAGACTAAGCTAGCTAAATCTCGTTTAAAAAATCAACTTTTAAAAATACTGAGCATTCAGTTTCAATGGGAGATGAAAATATATGTCCAATGCTGCGTTGAAAGCTAAAGCTGAGTCAGTTATGCAGGTGGGAGAATTATTTAAGGATATGCCATTTAATAGCCGACACGCATTTGTAGGAATGGTTCTATTCTTTGCATTTGTAGTTGAAGCATGGGAAATGATGATTATTATCTTTCTTAGTGGGGCGATTGCAGCTGAATTTAACTTAACAGCAGTACAAACAGGTTCAATCATTGGGGCTATCTTTCTAGGAATGATTCCCGGGGCTTATATTTGGGGATTCATTTCCGATAAGATTGGTCGTAAAAAAACAATGATGTATAGTTTATTGCTTTACACTTTATTTTCTTTAATCAGTGTGTTTTCTGTTAACTTTGAAATGCTTTATGCAGGAAGACTTCTAGCAGGTTTAGCATTGGCAGGAATGCTAGTTTGTATTTTCCCTTATTTTGAGGAAATGCTTCCTGTGAAACAACGAGGAAAATATGGCGGTTATTTATCAGCGGGTTGGCCGATTGGTGTCCTCATTGCAGTAGGAGTTACTGTTTTATTTATGGAGGTTGAAGGTGCTCTTGGCGGCTGGAGAGTGGTCCTATTTATCAGTTCTTTAGGTGGATTATGGGCATTTATGCTGCTGAAAATCCCTGAATCTCCATACTGGCTGGCTGGTAAAGGACGCCAGGAGGAAGCGAAAGCGGTCATTAAATTTTTAAGTAAGGATCAAATTAATCTAGATCAAAATACGAATTTAGAAGTTTTAAATGTAAAACAAGCCAACTATTTTGAGATTTTTAAAGGGAAATGGCTAAAGTTAACGTCATTGCAAACAATTGTAAACTTTACTCTTGCATTTGGTTATTGGGGATTATATACATGGATTCCGACATTGTTAATGGAAAAAGGGTTATCCATGTCACAAAGCTTAGGATTCCTGGCTTTAACTTCCATTATGCAGATACCAGGTTATATGGTTGCCTCCCATCTTACAGCTAAGTTTGGAAGGAAAAAGATTTTGTTCCTATTTGTAACTGGTGCAGCCATCAGTGGTTTCTTATTCGCCTTTTCAACAAATATGGTTGAGCTATATGCATTTAACTTTCTTCTTTCTTTCTTTAATCAAGGGGCATGGGCAGTTTGGAATACATGGTTTGGGGAAGTTTATCCGACAAATGTCCGCGGTGCTGGCTACAGCTTTGGAGCAGCATCACAGCGCTGGGCAAATACTTTTGCCCCATCGATAATCGGTTTCGTCATTGGAATGGGATGGACATTTGGGGCAACCGTTTCATTCATAGAGGCGTTTGTTGTGGTAACAATGATCACCATACTGTTTATTCCGGAAACGGAAGGGAAGATACTAGAGTAGTTGTAATGTAGGTGCAATATGTAGTTAATATAGGCATATCACTAGAGAACTTGCTTGAAGCAGGTTCTTGTTTTTATTACTGTTAGACAAGGAGTTGATGGAATTAATTGATAAGATTTAATTATTAAAATTATCTTTAAATTTATAATTAATTATGATATTATGAAAAATATTATAGTAACACTATAAAAAATAAGGTAAAACCTTAAAATTATAGTTTAACTATAAAAATGCGTATGAAGAAAGGATCACCTAGATGGACGAAATTAGTGCAAAGGTAAAAGATCTTAGATTAAAGAATAGTGCCACATTGAAAGAGTTAAGTGAAAAAACTGGACTTTCTGTAGGATTTCTTTCTCAGGTGGAAAGGGGGACATCCTCGTTAGCTATCACCTCGCTAAAAAAAATTGCAGATGCATTTGAAGTGAATATGACCTATTTTTTTGAGGAACAGCATGGACAAAACTATGCAGTCAAAAAAGCTGATCAAAAAACTTTTAAAATGGAAGGTTCTTCTTCCAAATATGTAAGGTTAAGTGGAGAAATTCCAGGCAGACAACTTGAGGCTTTAAGAGTAACCCTAGCGCCGAATTATAAAGACAGTGAGGTATTTAGCCATCACGGGGAGGAGATCCACTACGTATTAGAAGGGACGGTTATTTTCAGAGTAGGTGATAAGGAATATCTTTTAAGTGCAGGGGAATCTATTCACTTTCCATCTGAGAAACCGCATCAGTGGGAAAATCCGCTGAATCAAGAAACTGTATTATATAGTGTTTTGACGCCTGTAATTTTTTGAAGATTTTGACTCGTGGAAAGGATGGGGAAAAATGAGAGTTGCAACTGATATTGGCGGTACTTTTACTGATTTAGTATATGTAGATGAACAAGGAAGGTTTGGAGTTGCAAAAAGCCACACAACACCTCCGAATTTTGAACAAGGTGTAATCGATGTCATTTCAAAAAGTGAAGTAGACCAAGAAGCCATTACAACCTTTATTCATGGTACAACTGTTATTATTAATGCGCTTACTGAGAAAAAAGGAGTAAAAACAGGTCTCATTACAACAAAGGGCTTTAGAGATGTGCTGGAAATTGCCCGCGGAAACAGGCCTGATTTATTTAATGTGCGCTATAAAAAGCCTGAACCTTTTGTAGAGAGAGCTTTAAGGAAAGAAGTAGAAGAAAGACTCAATTATAAAGGTGAAATACTAACACCCCTTAATAGTGATCAAGTAAAGGAAATTATTGAATATTTCAAAAGGGAAGAAGTAGAAGCAATTGCAGTAGCATATTTGCATTCATACGTAAACCCAATTCATGAGCAGAAAACTGTAGAACTAATTAAAGAGCTTTGGCCAGAAATCGCTGTAACGGCTTCCCACGAAACAACAAAAGAATGGCGCGAATATGAGAGAACAAATACAACCATTCTGAATGCTTATGTTCAGCCGATAGCTTCTAGTTATATAGAGCGTCTCCAGAATAAACTTGAGGAAAATCAAACGAATAGCAGGAACTATATTATGCAGTCAAATGGGGGAACGACAACATTTGATCAAGCAAAAAAACTTCCAATTAACATGGTTGAATCTGGTCCAGTCGCTGGAATTTTTGGAGCAGCGGTTCTAGGAGAACTGATTGGCGAAAAAAATATTATTGCCTTTGATATAGGCGGAACAACAGCAAAATGTTCATTAATTGAAGATGGTGAAGTAAAAGTAACAACTGACTACTATATTGATCGTAATTCTAGGAGTGCAGGGTATCCAATAAAAGCGCCTGTAGTTGATATTGTTGAAATTGGAAACGGTGGAGGATCTATTGCGTGGATTGATGATGCAGGTTCGTTAAAGGTAGGACCACAGTCAGCCGGAGCATTGCCAGGACCAGTTGCGTATGGACAGGGAGGTACTAAACCTACAACTACAGATGCAAATCTATTTACAGGAAGACTTTCAGCTAAAAACTTTGACTATAAGGTAGATATTTCAAGGGTAAAACAAGCCATTGAAGAAAATGTTGCCAACCATTTTGATATTAGTCCAGAAGAAGCTGCACTTGGCATCATCCGTATTGCTAACTCTAATATGCTAAATGCATTGAAGTTAATTTCGATCAGAAAAGGGCATAATCCTAGAGAATTTACATTAGTCGCTTTTGGAGGAGGAGGATCTATGCATGCTCCTGCCCTTGCAAAAGAACTAGGGGTAAAAAAGGTGGTTATTCCATTAGCATCTCCTGTATTTTCAGCTTGGGGTATGCTGATGACAGACCTCCGACATGACTATATTAAAACATATATAAAACGAATCAATGCTATTGATTTAAAAGAAATAGCAAATGAATGGCACACGATTGAAAGTAATGCATTCCTGCAATTTGAAGAAGAAGGCGTTGAAAAACAGAGAGTGATGTTTACTAGATTTGCTGATATGCGTTATGTGGGACAAGAACATACTGTGAAAGTTCCAGTGCCTGGCGGTGAATGGACTAATGAAGATATTCATGAAATAGTAGACAAGTTCCATGAATTGCATGAGAAAAACTTTACCTTTAAATTGTTGAATGCACAAACAGAAATAGTAAGTCTTCACGTAACTGCCTTTGGAAAAGTTACAAAGCCAGAATTACAACAGAATGAAAAGGAAGGCAATATTGAAGAGGCACTTAAAGAGATTAGACCAGTCTATTTTGAGGAAAGAGGCTGGATAAATACAAAAGTATATGATCGTAGTAGTTTGCCAACAAATGAAGTGATACAAGGGCCTGCTATTATTGAAGAGAAGTCAGCCGTTACGGTTATTTATGAAGGGCAAAATCTTTTTGTAGATGGTTATGGGAATCTAATCATTACTACGGGGGTTGAGTAATTATGGTAAAGACAAATGTGAAGGTAGATCCATTTACTTTAGAAATTGTAAAAGATTCCTTACTTGCTACAGGGGATGAAATGTTTTATGCACTTGCACGCACTTCAATGAGCCCTATTATTTATGAAGTTCTTGACTACGCAAGTGGGTTAACAGATTCTAAAGGACAGCTTTTGACCCAGGGGAATGGCGTAACCGGATTTATTGGAATGTTAACCTTTATGGTCAAACAAACAATCGAGAAATTTGGTAAAGACGGCAACCTAAAACCTGGAGATATTATCATCATCAATGATCCATATGGCGGCGGCGGATCGCATTTATCGGATGTTGGATTAGTCATGCCAATCTTTCACGAAGGTGAATTGATCGCATTTTCAGCAAATAAAGCTCACTGGACGGAAGTGGGTGGGAAAGATCCAGGCTCATTCACTAATGATGCAACGGAAATTTTTCAAGAGGGACTCCAGTTTCCATGTGTGAAACTATTTAGTGAAGGCATTGTTAACCAAGGACTTGTCGATGTATTAGAGGCAAATGTTCGCTTTCCTGAACTTTCTCTTGGAGATATGTGGGCACAGGTTGCAGCATTGAAAACAGGTGATAAGAGGGTAAGGGAATTATGTGATAAGCATGGACGGGATATTATCCAAGCTTCAATCGATTATTTACTCGATCATGGGGAACAATTGGCTAGAAAAGAACTTGTTAAATTGCCAAAAGGTACCTTTGAAGCTGAAGATGTAATTGAAACAGACGGAATTGGTAATGGACCGTTTCCTATTAAAGTTAAGGTAACGATTACTGATGACGAGTTTATTTGCGATTTCCGCGGCAGCCATCCGCAAGTGCCTGGAACAGTGAATTGTTCATATACTGGTCTTGTGTCAGCGGTACGAGTTATTTTTCTTGCGATGACGAATCCATCACAAGATGTCAATGATGGGGTATTCAGACCATTAAAAGTATTGGTAGACCGGAAATCTATTATGTCAGCAGAGCGGCCAGCTCCTGTTTCTAATTACTTTGAAACACTTTTAGGCAGCTTAGATTTAATCTGGAAGGCGATGGCTCCACATTTACCGGAAAGACTTGCAGCAGGTCATCATTTATCTGTATGTTCCGTAACACTGACAGGATTACATCAAGATACGAATGAACCGTTTTTAATTGTGGAACCTTCAGTCGGCGGTTGGGGTGCAGCAGAAGGACAAGATGGTGCTGCTGGACAGTTCTGTGTGGCTGATGGTGAAACATACAATGTTCCTGTTGAAGTAGCTGAAACTCGTTATGGAGTTTTAATAGATGAATATAGTTTGAGAACAGATGGAGCAGGATCCGGGAAGGCAGTTGGCGGTTCTGGAGTCATTCGTTCGTACAGAGCTTTAACAGATGGTCAATCTGCTACTATTACTTACGGAAGAAATCAAACAAAACCTTGGGGTGCGAATGGAGGCATGGATGGGTCCAATAATGAGTTCTATATTGAAAAGGCAACTGGGGAAATTGAAGGACCATTTGGAGTATATGCCCGTTATCCACTGAATAAGGGTGATGTCGTTAAATTAATGACTGGTACAGGAGGGGGCTATGGAAATCCTCTTGAACGTCCAGCCCATCTTGTTGCTAAAGATGTAAAAAGTGAATACATTACGCCAGAGCAGGCACGAGAGGTCTTTGGAGTAGAAGTAGATTTACAAACAGGAGAATATAAAGAATTAAGCATCCGCAGTTAGAATAGGAGGGAAAGAAATGAAAGTTGTTCAAGAGACAAAAAGTTTTGATGCTACTAAAACGATCATGGATACCTTTTTTCATGATGAAAGAAAACATGCAGATATCCAGTTTGGAAAAGTAAGTATTGCACCAGGGGAACGTGTTCCAGTCGAAGGATTGTCTTGCCATGAAGGAAATGAATATTCATTTATTGTAAAAGGAAGCTTAAAGGGTGAAAGTGGCGGGGAATCCTTTCAGATTCAAGCGGGTGAAGCAACCTTTATTCCAGCAGGTGAAGAACACTGGTGTCTTAATACAGCACAAGAACCTTGTGAAATTGTATGGGTATTAGTTAAAGAATAATAGAAAGACATGGGGGCGGCTATTATTGGTTAGGATGAGTGCAAGTCTATTAAATTAATTGACAAGCGCCCCCTCAATATATGAATTTAGCTCACATAACGCTAATGATCTTACCTAGATAACCTCCTTAAGGAGGGCTCCTTTCATAGTTCTGCAAAAAAATTAACATTTCACCAGGTCCAATACACACGATAATTAATTCATCCAGAATGATTTTCATAATAACTTTGAATAGAAGAGAGGAATTAACGTGAGTAAAAGAATTCTATGGATCAATCCAATTACTACAGATTTATTTAATCAAACTTTTGCAGAGGAATTCCAAAAAGTAAAACAGCCTGACACAATAGTTGATGTTGTATCTTTAGTTCCTGCTAATGGTCCCATTCATCTTGAATATAACTGTTATGAAGTAATGATTATGCCAGAATTACTAAAATTAATTAAAAAAGCTGAAGAGGACGGATATGATGCTGCGATAATTGGCTGTTTTTATGATCCAATCTTAAGGGCTGCTAGGGAAGTTTCAAAGAAAATGGTAGTCACAGCACCAGCAGAGGCCAGCTTGCATATTGCGACAACATTAGGTGAAAGTGTTTCTATCGTAGTTGGGAGAAGAAAATGGATTCCAGAGATGAAAGAAAATGTCCACAAATATGGATTTGCAGACAAATTAGCCTCATTCAAATCAATTGATTTAGGTGTCCATGATTTTCAAAAAGACCATCATGAAACATCTAGCCGCATAAAACAAGCTGCAAAAGAGGCGGTAGATAAAGATGGTGCAGATGTCATAATCCTAGGCTGCACAATGGAATTTGGATTTTATAATGAGGTTCAAGAAGAAATCGGAGTTCCTGTTATTGATGCAAGTTTGGCACCGCTAAAATATGCAGAATTCTTAGTTGAAATTAAGCAAAAATTTAATTGGAGCCATAGTAAATTAGTAGGTTATCAGTCTCCACCAGAGAAAGAAGTTTGCCAATGGGGGCTATTTTAAAGATTGCTGTCAGTAAAAAGAAGGGCAAAAAATAAGGAGAAATTACTGAAAATTCAGTTATAATTGGGGGTTTTTACCATGGTAAATGGTGCATTAAGAAAAAAAGCTGAATCAGTGGTGCAGGTAGGCGAACTATTTAAAGACATGCCCTTTAACAGCCGACATGCTTTTGTAGGGATGGTTCTATTCTTTGCCTTTGTAGTTGAAGCATGGGAAATGATGATTATTATCTTTCTTAGTGGGGAGATTGCAGCTGAATTTAACTTAACAGCAGTACAAACAGGTTCAATCATTGGAGCTATCTTTTTAGGAATGATTCCCGGGGCTTATATTTGGGGATTCATTTCCGATAAGATTGGCCGTAAAAAAACAATGATGTATAGTTTATTGCTTTACACTTTATTTTCTTTAATCAGTGTGTTTTCTGTTAACTTTGAAATGCTGTATGCAGGCAGGCTATTAGCAGGCTTAGCATTGGCAGGAATGCTAGTTTGTATCTTCCCATATTTTGAGGAAATGCTTCCTGTGAAACAACGAGGAAAATATGGCGGTTATTTATCAGCAGGTTGGCCAATCGGAGTCCTTATTGCTGTAGGAGTTACGGTTTTATTTATGGAGGTTGAAGGCGCTCTAGGCGGCTGGAGAGTGGTCCTATTTATTAGTTCTTTAGGCGGATTATGGGCATTTATGCTGCTGAAAATCCCTGAATCTCCATACTGGCTGGCTGGTAAAGGACGTCAGGAGGAAGCGAAAGCGGTCATTAAATTTTTAAGTAAGGATCAAATTAATCTAGATCAAAATACGAATTTAGAAGTTTTAAATGTAAAACAAGCCAACTATTTTGAGATTTTTAGAGGGAAATGGCTAAAGTTAACGTCATTGCAAACAATTGTAAACTTTACGCTTGCATTTGGATATTGGGGATTGTATACATGGATTCCGACATTGTTAATGGAAAAAGGGTTATCTATGTCACAAAGCTTAGGTTTTCTTGCATTAACTTCGATTATGCAGATACCAGGTTATATGGCTGCTTCCCATCTTACTGCTAGGTTTGGCAGAAAAAAGATATTGTTCCTATTTGTAACTGGTGCAGCCATCAGTGGTTTCTTATTCGCCTTTTCAACAAATATGGTTGAGCTATATGCATTTAACTTTCTTCTTTCTTTCTTTAATCAAGGGGCATGGGCAGTTTGGAATACATGGTTTGGGGAAGTTTATCCGACAAATGTCCGCGGTGCTGGCTACAGCTTTGGAGCAGCATCACAGCGCTGGGCAAATACTTTTGCCCCATCGATAATCGGTTTCGTCATTGGAATGGGATGGACATTTGGGGCAACCGTTTCATTCATAGAGGCGTTTGTTGTGGTAACAATGATCACCATACTGTTTATTCCGGAAACGGAAGGGAAGATACTAGAATAGCACTAGATTTTAAGGATTAATCTCATAAAGTCACTAAAAGTAGTTTAATTTGAGCTTATGGAAGAACTTGCGTGTAGCAAGTTCTTCTTTTTAAAATTAGGTGGTGTAGTTATGAGATTCACAGTGAAAGAAATGCTAAGTTATAGTAATATACCTTAATATTATTTTCTTATCCTCATTAAAAATAGATTCAGTAAAGGAAAACTTTGGTTGGGTATTATTGATGCGGTAGTGGTGTGTGAGCACTTGCACGGCTAACTTTAATATGGTGGGGGGCAAGCGATTCACCTAAAAATTTGTAATGTTATGAATAATTAATTAAGATAGAGTACAAGAAAAGGGTTTAGATGTTTTTTCTACCAATATAAATAATTTTAAAGGAGTATCCTTGATGAACTTTCATATGACTGAAAATGGATTTGTAACGGAATGTGCCTACGGAGAACTTAATGTTTCTGGTAATGACCAATATGGATTTCGCCCATATCAACTTCTTGTTTCATCTATTGCCGTTTGTAGCGGAGGAACTTTACGAAAAGTTTTAGAAAGAATGCGAATTTCCTATCAAGATATTATTATTCAAGCGGATGTAGAAAGAAATGAAAAGGCAGCTAATCGAATAGAAAAGATTCACCTCCATTTTGTGATTTTAGGAGTAGAGTTGAATGAGACAAAGATAGAAAAAGCTTTAATCGTCGCTATGAAAAATTGTTCCATGGTTCAATCTGTGAAAAATAGCATTGAAATTACTGAGTCCTTTGAAATAGAAGATACAAAATGAAAACATGATATTTTATTTTTTGGCAAGTCCCCTAGTCTGGTAAAGTGTTACCGAACTGGGGGACTTGTTCTTTTTATTGCCAGCAAACCATTGAACTGCAATGAATTTTGTCAGGATCAAGAGGTAAAAAAGATTATTGATGTCTTTTATCGTAGTTACCCGGTAATCAAGAAGGCTTTATAATGACCTTACACGCCAAATGAACGTCTATGTATACTATGTATTAAAAGATTCCGGGTATATGCATATTGATCGTTATCAAATAGGTAGTGGTGATAAGAGATACAGGATCGACATCAAAGGAGAAATTGTTACTGCTATTATGATGGGCTTAAACTACGACAATATCAATGCAACTAATCACAGCAATCTAGCCATCCTCTTTGAAACGAAAGGAAATCAAGAATTGGAAATCTAGGACAAAAATCAAACGGGCATTTAGTCAAACAAAATTTTCTTGGATTAAAGGCTTTACTTTACGGCTTAGCCACAGGTGAAGTAGAAAAGGTTAATCCAAACCGTTGGATGAAGAGATTCCTGCTTACCCGCTAGCTAGCTATCAAACAGACTCTGGAATTATTTCAGCAGCAATTTATTAAGAAAATTACAAAGTCTTATAAGGAGGTATATTGCTATTACAGGAGAGCTTTTGCTTTTTTACTGTTAAATTCGGGAAAAGAAAAGGGATATCACAGAAAATCAGTCTTCACTGACTTTCTGGATCTCCCTGGTATTTTTTGTCAATTTCATCGAGTACAAGAATAAAATTCCGATCTTACTCAGTAAGTCCCACGGGACAAATTTTGCTAATTCTATCCACACCCTTTTAACTCCGCAAGTTCTTGCTTGACAGCAGTCGGGCGTTCGAAGTCTCCGGGGGACGTTACGGTCCAACTCAGCAATTTATTGAGCAACCCAGCAAGTTGTGATTTGAGTCTACAAGTTTCGTGCAACGTCACCATTCATTAGAAATGTCCCAAAAACGAAAGAATACAAATGATTATGAATTCTCATTTCTAGGGAGTTCCACATCTAATTCCTTAAACAAAAAAGTCAGTAAGTCGGTTTGTTCCTCAATTAATTTTAATGTAGGCTTTCCTTCTCCATGCCCAGCATTTTTTTGCTCTTTATATATGATGGGATTCGGCCCTGATTGTACTTCTTGTAAAGTAGCTGTAAATTTTTTTGCATGTATAGGGACAACACGGTCATCACAGTCTGCTGTTGTAACAAATGTTGGTGGATAAGCTGTACCTTTTTTTACATTATGCAAAGGAGAATATGGATATATAAATTTAAAATGGTCTGCAGTTAATTCAGCATTGCCAAATTCATTTAACCAATATCTTCCAAACGTAAACTTATGAAAGCGAAGCATATCAGTAACCGGCACTAAACATAATGCTGCTCCAAATAAATCTGGACGTTGGATAATACAAGCGCCAACAACTAACCCACCATTACTTCTCCCTATAATTGCTATTTTCTTAGAATTCGTATAGTTGTTTTCTATTAACCATTCTACAGCAAATATAGCATCATCAAAGGTGTTTTGTTTCTTTTCCAATATAGCACCTTCATGCCATTTTTGACCAAATTCTCCACCTCCACGAATGTTAGCTAGAGCGTAAACTCCACCAGCATCTAACCATGTCATAATTTCTGGGGAAAATGTCGGCGTTTTACTAATTTTATATCCTCCATATACAGAAAGGAGTACGGGATTATTGCCTTTTAATGCTATGTTTTTTTTATGAATTAAATACATGGGTATGATGGTCCCATCTTTTGAAGGATATGAAACTTGTTTTGTTTCATATTCGGATTTATTGATCCTAGGAGCTTCGACTGTAAATATAGCAGATAACTCATTTTTATTTATCTGATATTTCATAATTTGTGTAGGTTGGAAAAAGGAAGTATAAGCTACTAAAATTTCTTCTTTAGTTTTTGTAGCACCTACCCCAGTAACGGTAACATGATCTGGGAGAGGGACTTCCTTATGGAAAGCACCATCCATCGTGTATAAGCTTAATTTTCCATTGACATTATGCATGGAAGACACAATGAAATAATCATGCAATTTTGTTACAGAAACCATTGTTTCTTCTTGTTCAGGAATAATCTCAATCCAATTATCTTTTTGAGGCCGTTTAAAATTAATGGCAACGACCCTTCCATTTAAAGCGCCTTCACTTGTTAAATAATAAAACAGATCTCCCTCATTACAAATAAAAGTATAATTTGCTTTATCGTCTTCAAAAAGCCGAGAAAACGAATTAGCTTTTTCTAATTCAGTAAAATAAATTCTACTTACAGGTTGTGGACCATTATGAGCTCTTAACAATAAATACTCGTTATTATTGGAAATGAACGGTTCATAAGCAAGTTCTTTCTGTTCAGGATCTTCAAAAATAAGCACATCTTCTTCTTGGGAAGTTCCGATCTGATGCCAAAAAACCCTATTATGGTAACTTGCCTCTTCGTTTGCTGGTCCGTTCAAGATCGGGTAATTACTATAATAAAACCCATTATTCTTTTCAACCCATGCGATAGATGAATGCCTTCTTAGCTTCAAAGAGTCAGGATAATCTTCACAAGTCTCGAGATTTTTCACTTTAATTTCTCTGCCATCACTTCCATTTCGGGACAGGGCATAAGCCATCCATTTACCGTCTTTACTAAATGTTACATTCGTTAATGCAACTATTCCTTCTTCGCTTAACAAGTTAGGGTTAAATACAATTTCGAGCTCCGTATCTTGCAAATTTTTTGTACGGTAAAAAATCGGTTGATTATGTAGACTACTATTTTTGTGAAAATAGTAATAATCTCCAATTAATTGTGGAAGTGAGTATTTTTCATAATTTAGCCTATTCGTAATACTCTGTTTAATATACTTCCGGTCTGGGAAGCTATTTAAGTAATCTTCTGTATTTTGATGTTGCTCTTCCGTCCACTTCTTTGTTTCTACTGAATCAGCATTCTCTAACCACCTAAAAGGATCTGTTACTTCTGTACCATGGAAATTATCCATCACATCACTTTTGTTCATTTGACATAAACTCCTTTTGATTTTTAATAGAAATAATATGCAAGAAATATACCAGAAATAGGACTCAATATGCTTGTTGGTAAGCTATAAAAACTTCAGGAAAAGCTTGCTTGAATTAAGGGTAATCCCTTTCCCCATAACACCTACAGTATTAACAAAATTAACAAGTACTTCAAAAGGACCAGCTTAAAAGTTACTATTTTATTTTTTATCTCTTTCGTCACTTCCCTATATTAAACTTCCAAAAGCCCTTGTTTCCTCAATAATACTTAAACATCCTGTTAAAGAATTTTTGAGTAATTAAATGAGAGATCATGAGTTCTCAATATTTAAACATATGGGAACCCATCCTAATGACAAGATTGTTTTATCAAGGTAAAAGGTGGTATAACCGTGCGTGTTTTCTCCACATTGCATATGGTCGCTTTCTCTGCCCCTTTCATGGGGATCTCATCCCTATATTCCTTCATCGTCCTTCGTATCCACAAGGTGAAGGCCAGATATACTCTTCTAAGCAGGACTTTTGCCCGTGTGGAATAAATAAGCATCAGCTCTGTATTGTTGGTATTTTTACGAAAACTAAAATTAATTGGTTATTTGTTACGCTACAATCTTAAGCAAAGTTCTACTAGTCAAGCTCTGACCCAGCAAGTTTCTGCCACGATACCACTAGTCGAAATTTAGTCAGAAGAAAATTATGTTTCTATTTTAAAGTATCAAATGTTTAAAAATTTATACTTTATAAAATCACATTTAAAATATTTTTACATTCTATTCTAAATTTTTTAAATATTTTTACGCNNNAAAAAAATTTACATAAATGCATTTTTATCATTATTATTCTCAATTTAATTTCCAAAGTTTATTTTTTCATATTGTGTAATTTTGTAGAATTTTCTATTTTATCGCTTATTTCGATTTGCAACTTCGAAGAAAGCGAAATTAGAAAAAAATTTTTGGCATGTTAATTGCATGTTTATATGTGAAGTAAGCATAAAGGTATTAAATGTTTAAGTAGTGAATGTAAGCGTTATTAAATAGCTTACAAAATTCCTACGCACCTACCTGGATTAAAAAACGAAAAGGGGGAGTATCGTATACCGTAATTTCATCGAATTATTGCTTTGGAGAAATATTAAATAGAATGAAAAATCACTCGAAATTTATAATGGATTAAAAAAGAATGACAATTCCCTTAACAAACCATTGAATGTAAAGGGAGATAAATCTCTAAAAATATAAACATAAAGTAATTCCAACTTGCTTACAGCAGATTAAATGTAAGGGAATACAAACTACTTAAAATACATAATGTAAAGGAATTTAAGTCCGCTTGAATATGAACCTGTAATACGATTTAAAAAATCTAAATATTAGGAACATTATAAACAAAGGGTTTGTGAGGAAGGGGTGTTTTTTTGATTCGATTAATTGCAACAAGACTGGTGCAAATGATTTTTCTACTTATTGGAATATCATTTATTGTCTTTCTAAGTATGCATATTACACCAGGTGATCCTGCTACGATCATTGCAGGTACCGAAGCTTCAGCAGAAACGATAGAGCAAATTCGAATAAATATGGGGTTGAATGATCCTATACTAGTTCAATACGGAAATTATATGTTAGGTCTTTTACAAGGAGATCTAGGATACTCTTATCAATCGAGCCAAGATGTTGCACAAGCCCTATTTAGTAGATTCCCAACAACTTTGAAATTAACTATTTCAAGTATTATTGTTGCCACTTTCATCGGGGTTACCATGGGAATAGTTTCAGCACTAAAACAAAACACTTGGTTAGATTATGCTAGTACAACTACTGCATTAGTTGGTGTTTCCATTCCTAACTTTTGGTTTGGAACTGTACTAATATTACTATTCTCTGTTAACTTACAGTGGTTTCCGGTAACTGGTATGAGTAATCCGTGGTACACATTGCAGGGTTTCAAAGAAATGGTATTGCCTAGTATTACTTTAGGGACCGCATCCGCAGCAATGATTGCGAGAATGACAAGATCAGAAATGCTAGAGGTAATAAATGCCGACTATATTCGTACAGCAAGAGCAAAAGGTGTGAAAGAAAGTAAAGTTATTTTGTTGCATGCATTTCGAAATGCGATGATCTCTGTATTAACGGTGGTTGGCTTGAACTTTGGTATTTTACTAGGTGGAACGATCATCGTAGAACAAGTTTTTGCTATTAATGGTTTAGGGCGTTTAATGATTGATGCGATATCTCAACGGGATTCGCCAATGGTGCAAGGTGGAGTTTTACTAATTGCAACTTTGTTTGTCGTTGTGAATCTCATTGTCGACTTACTATATGCTATGGTAGATCCTCGAATCAAGTATGAATAAAAGGAGTTGATGAAATAGATGTCAGCAGGGGAGATTTCGACTGAAAAATCAAGTCAAATAAAAAGCCCGAATGCTTTTATTGATTTATTAGGTAATCTATTAAAAAACCGTCTTGCAATTATTGGGATTAGTATTATTGCTATCCAAATAATTTTAGCAGTATTTGCTCCTTTTATAGTTTTCTATGAACCAACCCACCAGAATTTAGCAGCTTCTCATTTAAAAATTGGAAGTGAAGGACATTGGCTAGGTACTGATCAGTATGGAAGAGACGTCTGGAGTCGCCTAGTTTATGGTGCCCGCATTTCTTTATTTGTTGGTGTAGGAGCAACAGTATTGGGACTGATAGGAGGTGTTGCATTAGGTTTAATATCAGGCTATTATAGCCGCCTGGATGGAATTATTATGCGTATTATCGATTTAATGTTTGCATTTCCGAGTATTTTATTAGCATTATTGATTATTTCAATTTTAGGAACGGATCTAATTAACGTAGTATTTGCAATTAGTATTTGGACTATGCCGTCTGTTGCGAGGCTAATAAGGGGAAATGTCTTAAGTATTAAAAAACAAGAATATATTCTTGCCTTAAGGTCGATGGGTGCGAATGATTTCAGAATTATCTTGAAACATATTTTACCAAATTGTACCGCTCCAATCATCGTTACTGGGACAATGAAAACGGCAACAGCAATTTTATCGACAGCTGCTTTAAGTTTCCTAGGCCTTGGTGCCCAACCACCAACTCCAGAATGGGGAGCGATGATAGCAGATGGTCAGATCCATATGTGGAATTCGCCACACTTAGTACTCGTTCCAGGAGTCGCAATTATGTTAGTAGTATTTGCATTTAATATTGTGGGCGATGCTCTCAGAGATGCATTAGATCCAAAAATGAAAAAAATTTAAAATAAGAAGGAGATTATAAAAATGAAGTCAACCTTGACAAAGATGAAACTATTTACTTGTTTATTAGTATTATCTATTTTGCTTATTGGTTGTAGCTCTACTGAAAGTGTAAAAGATGGTAATACAGAAAAAGATGCTCAAGAAGATGTTGTACAAGAAATTGTAGTAGCCATTGAAGCCGATCCTGTTGGATTATCACCTACCAGGATCTCGGATATTAACTCCTATCAAACTACAAATCATATGTATGAAAACTTATTTCGCAGAGATTCTGAAACAGGGGAAATTGTTCCTCATTTAGCAACATCTTATGAGAATCCTGACGATAATACTTGGATATTTGAATTAAGAGAAGGAGTGAAATTCCATGATGGCACTCTATTTAATGCGGAAGCAGTTAAGTACACTTTTGAACAACTAGTTGATCCTGATACTGCTGCTCCTGGTGCGCATTACTTGAAATTTATGGAGGGTATCGAGGTAGTAGATGAATATACTGTGAAAATGACTACTAATAAACCAAATGCCGATGTACTCCCTGTTCTTGCGCTGTCTACATTAGCAATTATTAGTCCAGAATCAGATCAAAATCAAAACTTAATGGAAAAACCTGTTGGAACTGGTCCATTTAAATTTGAAAGTTGGACACGTGGAGACCGTGTCGTAATGACGAAAAATGAAAATTATTGGGGAGATGAACCAAAGTTAGATAAGCTTACATTTGTTACCGTTCCAAATGCTTCAACTGCTTTATCCATGCTAGAAACTGGGGATGCAGATGTAGTGGCTACTGTTGAAGTAGAAAATATATCTCGAGTGGAAAGTATGAAGAATGCTAAATTATTTCAAACAGAGGGATCTGGTTCTTACTTCTTTACTTTTAATATGGAAAAAGAACCAATGAACGATTTTGAGTTCCGTAAAGCTGTTGCAATGGGAATTGATGCAAAATCATTTGTAAATCAATTAGGCGGAAATGGTTTTTATTCCCCTACATTATTTGGACCAGCTGTAACTTACTATGATGAGTCTGTTTTAGGAAATGAATATGAATATGATCCAGAAGCTGCTCGTAAAATTATTGAAGAAAAGGGTTATGATCAATATGAGCTTACACTATACACGACATCAGACCGTCAGGCTTATAAAAGAATGGCAGAAGTTACTCAAGCTCAGTTAAGTGAAATTGGGTTAAATACAAAAATTGAAATGATGGAATGGGGAACATTCCTTGAGGCAACTGGTGAAGGAAAACAAGATTTGTTTGTCATTAATACTTCGAATTCAATGACTGGGTTAGAAACAATGTATGGTTTCTTCCACAGTGATGGTATTGGCGGGAATAACCGTAGTCAATATAGTAACCCGGATTTTGATGAATTAGTATTTCAAGCAAGACAAACACTTGACGAAGAAAAGCGTCAAACATTAATTAATACAGCGCATCAACAAGTCATTAAGGATATCTTTATGGTGCCAATGTTTCACTCAAAAAATACACTTGGTCTTAATAAATCTGTTGAAGGTGTCATTGTTTTACCTAACGGAGTAATTAACTTAAGCGAAGCATATAAACAGTAAAAATATATTTACCAATACATGAGATTAAGACTTTGACAAATATGGATGGTAGGCATCGAAAACGTTAATAAGGCTTGAGCCCTTCTTACAAGGCTCGTTTCATTACCCAGAAACGTCATGAAATATTTTACTTTTTCCTTATGAAGTTTACGGCGCTTACTGTCACATTTTTTGATAAAGTGAACAAACGATTTACATGATTATTGTTAAAATTTGGTAAAAGGGAGAGTGATCTTACATGATTCAAGAGAAAAAGGAGGAAGTTATGCGCTTATGGTTATTAGGTACAGGAACTCCGGACCCTTCACTAAACAGGGCTTCTTCTGGATATTTAATACAAATAGATGATGATTACATTATCTTCGATCATGGGTTTGGTGCTTATCACAGACTTCTACAGCTTGGTGTACCAATAACAAAAATAACGCATGTCTTTCTTTCTCACTATCATTTTGATCATATTGGTGATCTACCTAGACTACTGCTTACGCATTGGGATCAAGGAGCAGGTAAGGTGGATGATTTGAACATATATGGACCACAACCGTTACAACAAATTATCGACGGTTGTATTTCGATGGACGGACTTTTCGGGCCAGATTTAGTCGCTCGAACAAACGCCAAAAGTAGCTTACAAGTTTATGCTTCACGTGGAGGGGATGGTACCCGTGCAAAGCCAAATCCAAAACTACAACAATTAGAAAAAGGCGATATAGTTAGCGAAGAAAACTGGACAGTGAAAGTAACAGAGGGTTATCATCAACAGCCATATTTAACTCCTTTAGCATTTCGTCTAGAACATGGTGGAAAATCAATCGTTTATTCCGGGGATAGCGGTCCAAAGGGGGGATTAGAAAAATTTGCACAATCTTGTGATGTCCTCATCCACATGTGTCATTACATTAACGGAATGATGGATAAAGATGAAGACGTCATGGGGCATATAGAGCTTGCCCAACTTGCAAATAATGCGAATGTTAAGAGTCTCGTGTTAACCCATATGAATGAAGCAATATTTGATCAACCTGGAATAAAGGAAAAAGTACTTCAAGAAATGGGCGAAATATATAAAGGGAAAATATATTACGGTGAAGATTTAATGGAAATTCCTGTGATCTAAATAATGTTGAAAGGTTGTAGGATTCACGAATGATCTCATAAACTACCTACTCATCTAACTTAACAAGATATGGAGTGATCAAATAATGGGCCAGATAAGCCGTGAGAATGTCCCGATAGAAGAAACTTGGGATTTGACGGATATTTTTAGTTCGGATAAAGAATGGAAACATTCTTTATCGGAGTTGGATGAGAGGGTAACGGAAATGAATTCACGTCCTCTCTCTATAAGAAATTCCAAAGATTTATTGAAAAGCTTACTTGAGTTTAATCAACTTTTAGCAGATCTAAATCGTACGACTAGTTACGCATTTAATAAATTTTCTGAGGAAGAGTCTAATTCGAATAATCAGAACATGCTGGGTATTTCGAATAATCTAGATAATAAAGCAAATGACGTAAAGATCAATTTTGTTAACACTATTTTAAGTATACCGAAACATGTAATTGATAAGTACATAGAGGAAGAAAAGCATTTGAAGCCATTTCAGCGATTTTTAGAGAGAATTAATGAAATTCGCGATCATTCTTTGTCCGAAGAATTAGAAAATGCACTAATCATTTTAGATGACACGCTAACAGCGGCTGAATTTATTTATAAAATTATCAATTCTTCTGATTTAGCATTCGAATCTGTAAAAGATAAAAATGGTAAAATAGTCCCTATTTCTTTGCATACGTATATGGCACAAATTGAAACATCACCAGATACAGAATTACGTAGAAACGCATTCAATTCATTAAAAAATGGATTAGTAAAACATCAACATGGTATAGCCAAAACGTTGGCAACAGAAATTAATAAACATGTTGCGTTAGCGAAATTACGAGGGTATCCATCCGCTATAGATATGCTACTTCAACATTCAACCCCTTCTAAAGATTATTATTCAATTGATGGGGTTAAAGCAGAATTTTTTGAAGAGATTTTAGATACATTCCAGCAAGGATTATCTTCTCATTTTCAAAGATATGCCAAACTTAGAAAAAAGCAACTTGGATTAGATAAGTTATTATTCTCAGATGTTAAAGCACCATTGGATCCTGAATATGATCCTTCTATTACCTTTGAAGAAGCTGGAAAAATTAGTGTAGAAGCGGTCAGTGTACTTGGGGAAGAGTACCGTGAGGAAATGCGACAAGCATACAATAATCGATGGATATATCATGCAAATAATAAGGGCTGTAGAATGATTCCGTTTGGAAGAGGTACATATAATGTGCACGGATATTCATTTTACCCTTGGGGCGGTAATCTGTTCGATATGCTCCTTTTAGGTCATGAGCTCGGACATGCGATTCATTATTCTTTATCAGGAAAACATCAACCAGCAGTTAACTTTTCCCAGTCACAATACTTTGCTGAAGCACCGTCTACCATGGTAGAACAGTTAATCGTTAATTATTTAAAAGAAACTAGAAAAGACGATGTAAGATTACAACGATGGTTAAACATGTATTTAATGATGAGTTACCATCATAATTGTGTAACCCATATTTTAGAAGCGGAACTATTACGAAGATTATATAAAGCCGCTGAAAAAAATATTCCATTAACTACTACCTTTATCAGTGAAACAAAAGGTGCAATTTTATCAGAATTTTGGGGAGATACGGTCGAGATTGATGAAGGTGCCAAGTTAACTTGGATGAGACAAAATCATTATTACATGGGCCTTTATCCATTTACCTATTCCGTAGGAATTACTGCTTCAACTATCATTGCCCAAAGGATTAAAACAGAAGGAGTTTATTTAGGAGAACAATGGACGAATGTACTGAAACAAGGCGGCAATAAAAACGGCTTTGATTTGTTTCAAATGGTCGGTTTAGACATGACAACAATGGAGAACTTCAAGAAAATAGTTGATCATATTGGAAAAATTGTCGATGAATTAGAAAAAAGTTTTTAAAACATATTCCCAATCTCGTTTGCATGTAGATTGCTAATCTAATCTAAAAATCTTAATCTATTTCTAAAAATAGATTTGAAAATAGATAGTTTGAAAAATAAATCTTAAAAGCAGGTGTCGGAATGACGTTAATATCTTCCATACAAAAAAAATTGAGAGAAAATGATGTAGATGCAATACTGATTACGAATGCGCTGAATCGACGTTATGTTAGTGGGTTCACTGGTTCTGCGGGAATTGTCATTATTACAACAACAGATGCCATTTTTATGACGGATTTCCGTTATGAAAATCAAGCATATGAACAAGTAAAAGGCTTTGAAATTATAACGTACAAACAGTCAGATGCCATGTATAACAATGTCATTCGAAAAATAGATCAATTAAATATTAATAGATTAGCGATTGAATCAGATGATCTGAACTATGAAAAATTCATCATGCTATCAGAAAAAGTGAATGCAACATTAGTCCCGATAAGTGCATTTTTAAGTGAATTTCGTGCCATTAAAACACCAGAAGAAATTGCTAAGTTGAAAAAGGCAGCAGAAATAACAGAAAAAGCGTTTGTCGAAATTTGTGAATTTATTCGTCCTGGTCTAAGCGAATTAGAAGTGGCAAATCAACTTAACTTTATTTTAAGAAGAGAAGGCGGAGACATGGACGGGCGACAAATGACGGTTGCTTCAGGATACCGCTCGGCACTTCCACATGGAAGACCTAGTAACAAAATCATCCAAGATAATGAAATGATTATTTTAGATTTCGGTGCGCTCTACCAAGGGTATCACTCTGATATTACAAGAACGATTGCGATCGGGAATCCACCTGAGGAGTTAAAAAAGATCCATGGCATTGTATTAGAAGCATTAACATATAGTAAAGAAAATATTAAAGTGGGCATGAGTGGGAAAGAAGTAGATGCTTTGGCTAGAGATTATATTCATGAAAAAGGATATGGAGAATATTTTGGCCATGGTGGTGGTCATGGATTAGGGTTAGCTATTCATGAAAATCCATTTTTCTCATTAACTTCCGACCATATACTTCAAGAAAACATGGTAATTACCATTGAGCCAGGTATTTACATTACTAATCTTGGAGGCGTTCGTATTGAAGATAATCTCATTATTAAAAAAGATACAGCCCATGAGAACATTACGAACTCCCCAAGGAATTTAGTGTTTTTTTAGACAAGTAATTGGGCTGTAACAGATTCCCCTAAAATTAAAATACGGTATCTTTCAAAATAAGTATATTAATTTTGAGTTAAATAATATGTTCAAGGAGATAAGGATTCATTGCATCTGTAATAAGCTATAGAGGGTTTGTGGACTTTCAGTAGCTCCTCCAGCTTATACTAAACTGGAAAAGCAATAGGTCATCCGATAGAAAGTAGGGATTAGATGAATCAAAGTTTACTAGAAGTAGAAAATTTAACAACTACATTTTCTACTTCTAAAGGTGATGTAACAGCAATAAACAATATTTCTTTGAAAGTTGACCGCGGAGAAACAGTTTGTATCGTAGGTGAGTCGGGCTGTGGGAAAAGCATGACCGTTCTATCCATTTTGGGCCTACTACCTAAAAACGGAAAAATAGCTGCAGGAAAAGTTAAATTTCAAGGTAAAGAATTGAACACATTATCCAAAGAGCAAATGAGAGAAATTAGAGGAAAGGAAATATCGATGATATTTCAAGAACCGATGACGGCACTTAATCCAGTGTTTACGATCGGTTTTCAACTTAGAGAGTCGTTAATGATACACACTAGGATGACTAAAAAGCAGGCAAACGAACGCGCTATTGAACTTTTAGACAAAGTAGGTATACCTTCTTCCAAAAAAAGACTAGAACAGTATCCACATGAACTAAGTGGTGGTATGAGGCAGCGTGTAATGATCGCGATGGCGCTAGCTAGTAATCCTGCACTATTGTTAGCAGATGAGCCGACGACCGCACTTGATGTAACCATTCAAGCACAAATCCTAGGTTTAATTCAAGATTTGAAAGATCAATATAATATGGGATTGCTGCTGATCACTCATGATATGGGAGTAGTTGCCGAAATCGCCGATCGTGTCATTATAATGTATGCCGGGAAAATCGTGGAAGAAGGGACGGTAGAGGAGATTTTTACATCCCCAAAACACCCTTATACCGAAGGACTATTAAAATCAGTTCCCGATGTAGACAATCCTGATTTTAAACTCCAACCAATACCTGGAACATTACCTAATATATCGGATGAAATACCAGGATGTCGGTTTCATCCACGTTGTAAATATGCGATGGATATATGTAAAAAGAAAGATCCTATTTCGTTTACATTTAGTCCAGATCATTTTACAAAATGTTGGTTATACGAGAAGGATAATCAAAGTGATGTTCATAAGTCCATTTCTTAACTTAGTGAAATAAAGGTTAAGATGGACATCCTCCTTTAATGAATAGGAAAGGGTGGCAGTATGGAGAAAGAAGAGAAAGTATTAGTTTCATTAAGAAACGTTAAAAAGTATTACCCAGTTAAAAAGAAGACATTATCTTTTGAAAAGGAATATGTAAAAGCAGTAAACGGGGTAACTTTGGATATAATTGAAGGCGAAACAATGGGAGTGGTTGGTGAATCCGGATGTGGAAAATCAACTCTTGGTAGAACAATCATTCAATTAGAGGAAATAACAGATGGCGCTGTTTTCTTTAATGGGGAAAACATTCATGAAAAATCAAACGCAGAATTTAAGAAATTAAGAAAAGATATGCAAATGATTTTTCAGGATCCATTCTCTTCACTAAATCCAAGACAAAAAATTGGCAATGCATTAAGAGAACCAATGGATATTTATCATCAATATTCTAAGAAAGAAAGACAGGAAAAAGTCATAGAATTATTGAAAGAAGTAGGATTGAAGGAAGAGTATGCAAATAGATATTCCCATGAATTTAGCGGAGGGCAAAGACAACGTGTCGTTATTGGAAGAGCCATTGCGTTAAACCCTAAATTTATTGTCTGTGATGAGCCTGTGTCCGCACTAGATGTTTCCATTCAAGCGCAAATTATTCAACTACTTCAAGATCTGCAAGAGAAACATAATTTAACATATATGTTCATTTCTCACGACCTCGGAGTAGTTCGCTATATATGTGATCGTGTTCTAGTCATGTATAGGGGGAATATGGCAGAATTAGCACCAGTAAAACAATTATACGAAAACCCTAAACATCCATATACCAAAATTCTTTTATCCGCAATTCCACGTGTCAATTTAGATAAGAGAAGACAAAAGGTAGTGGAAAAAGAGAATAGTTTAGACCTTTCCACTTCTTCCAACGGATGTGTATTTGCACCCCGTTGTCCTTTAGTAACCTCAAAATGTAAGGAAGTGGAACCAGAGTGGAGAGAACTGGAACCAGGGCATTTTGTTGCATGTCATGAAGTGTAGTGAAGTGAGCAAGTACAAAATATCCAAAACTATGGCAATTGAAACCCAGATCCTGCAGAAGAACGCTATAAAACTCGAGTCGTCTCCATGGCCGTTCCGGCTCCTTTATATACGAGAAAAGTACAGACGATAATAACGATCAACAGAGCAAAAGTGGATAATAGCCGGCTTCAATGCTGCGGCAGACGTGCAGTAATGATGTCAACAGCAATGTGCTCCTTCATCCGCAAAACATCCGCTCCAGCGTAAGCGTCTAATAATCCCCACCTGTGCACCTGTGCATACGAATGGGGATTCGATTAATATTTAGGTAACTTGTTAAATGCAATATTTTGCGGGGCAGCGAATCAGAGACAGATGGTGTTGTAGCAGCATGGTAAAACTTTAAAATTAGAGGGTGTTTTTATATGAACCACTGGCATCTCTTTTTAGCTTTTTTCCGTTCGGGTATGCTTGGATATGGAGGTGGCCCATCTTCCATTCCCCTTGTTCATAAAGAGGTAGTTGAGCGTTATAAATGGGTTAATGATGAGGAATTTGGGGATATTCTCGCACTGGGAAATACCTTACCAGGACCGATTAATACTAAAATGGCAGGTTATATTGGATATCGTGTGGCTGGTCTGCTAGGCATGTTAAATGCTATCCTGTCATCGATTTTGCCTACTATTCTATTAATGGTTGTTTTACTCACTTCCTTAGCTACCTTTAAGGACTTACCTTGGGTAGCAGGGATGACAAGAGCGGTAGTACCGGTAGTCGGTGTTATGCTAGCTGTGTTGACATGGGACTTTTTCAATAAATCAAAAAAGAAAATGGGCTGGGGGAAAAGTATAGGCCTTGTTGCTTTTAGTTTGGTGATTATTCAGTATTTAGGCATTCACCCCGGTATTGTGATTACAGGCATATTAGTATATTCCCTTACAAGAAAAGATAGAGTCGTACATGAACAGAAGCTCCCTAAGAGGGGGATTAGTTAATGATTTACTGGCAAATTTTTTTAGCTTTTTTCATCCCCGGAATTTTGGGGTATGGAGGGGGACCTGCTTCAATCCCCCTCGTTGAACATGAGGTCGTAGACAAATACGGATGGCTCACTGTGAATGAGTTTGGGGAAGTACTGGCAATTGGAAATGCACTTCCCGGACCTATTGCAACCAAAATGGCCGGCTACATAGGCTATATGGAAGGAGGTATCCTTGGATCCATAGTCGGCGTATTCGCAACTGTGGCACCTTCACTCATATTAATGATTGTTCTACTACAAATATTGTATAAACATAAAGAATCTCCAAAAGTTCAGGCATTGACCAACTTGATTAAACCCACAATCTCTGTTCTTCTTGGAGTAATGACATACCAGTTCTTCCGAAACTCTTTTTTGGATGCTGGCTGGATTCACACTTTATTGCTAATTGCTGTAAGCTTTATCCTATTGGAAAAGCTTAAAATTAGTCCTGCTTTTATTATTGTAGGGGCGTTGTGTTATGGGGCTATTTTTTTGAGTTACTAAATAACTTTATAGATACAAAATAAACTAGATTAATTGGTAATGAAAAAACAAAGCGCTTACAGTGATAAGCGCTTTGTTCAGACTGTAGACAAACTCGATAAAATCGAGTTTGCCTACAGTCTTTTTTCATTTACAATATTTAATAAGAGATATCTAAAGGTGATGGATTATGATGAAGAGAAACAATAATACTGAAAGAGACCAATTAGAAGTGATCGCTATTGACCAACTAGTACCACAAGATCATTTGGTACGTAAAATTGAATCAGCTATTGATTTCTCTTCATTTATCCATTGGTTGAAAATCTCTATTCAACAGTTGGCCGTCCGAGTATTGATCCTGTTGTGCTGATTAAAATGACTTTTATTCAAAATATATTTGGTATTCGTTCTATGAGTCAAACAATTAAAGAAATTGAAACGATCGTGGAATATGATCGATATTTTTTTCTATGAAAAATAAAAATTTTAAACTTAAGTGGACATTGATTCCGTTATTTTTTATAAATGTTTCTAATTTAAGGGCTAAGCGGACACAAGGTACGCTATATACGAAAAAACATAAGGAAATCACTACTTTAATACAAAATAAAGGAACCTATGTCCTCAAACATAAGGAATTTCCTTATTTTGTAGCATATAACGGAACTGGTGTCCGCGCTAAACTTATAATGAAATGTAAATCGAGGCTGGATTCATATCCACGCCTCGATTTTATAGTTTCCAAATTGAAGGTCCTCAAGATTGCTATATATCTTCCTTTGTCATTCTTAAACCCCCAAATGATTAAACAAAAATGCATAAATATCAGTATGCTCACCAATAATTTTTTCAACCGGTTTTCCTAATCCATGTCCAGCCCCTTTTTCAATTCTCAATAATATTGGGTTAGATGAGTCTGGATTGGCCACCTGCAATGCAGCTGTGAATTTCCGTGCATGTGCAGGAACGACACGGTCATCTGAATCGGCAGTTGTAATTAAAATAGGAGGGTATTGGAAACCTTCCTGAATATTATGCAATGGCGAATAGGCATACAAAACTTCAAACTCTTCACGTGTACCTTCTGGATCTCCAAATTCCGTCACCCAAAATCTGCCCACTGTAAACTTTTGGAACCTAAGCATATCTAAAACAGGCACATTACAAATAATTGCACCAAAAAGTTCTGGACGCTGAATCATACAAGTAGCTACGAGCAATCCTCCATTGCTGCCTCCCATGATCGCTAATTTTTCAGAGGTTGTGTAGCCCTCAGAGAGGAGGTATTCTCCCGCGGCGATAAAATCATCGAATACATTTTGCTTCTTTTCCTTCATGCCAGCTTCATGCCAAGCAAGTCCATATTCGCCCCCGCCGCGAATGTTTGCAACAGCGTAAATGCCGCCATTCTCAAGCCATAATAAATTGGAAGCCGAGAATGAAGGAGTTAAGGAGATATGATATCCACCATAACCGTAAAGAAGAACTGGATTTTGTCCATCTCGTTTCATTCCCTTTTTATAAGTTAAAAACATCGGCACTTTTGTACCGTCTTTAGATTGATAGAAGACCTGCTCCGTTTTGTAATCGGAAAGATCAAGTTGAAGAGAAGGTGTAAATATAGTCTCTACTTGACCGATTTCAAAGCTATATTTATAAATGGAAGTTTGCGATAGATAAGATGTGTAGCTAAAATAAAGCTCGTTCCCTTCCTTTTTTCCACCAATCTCAACGATTGTTCCTAATTCCGGCAGAGGTATTTCCTTTACAAACTCACCTGACAGAGTGAAAAGCTTTAATACATATGAAGCATGGCGAATGTAAGAAACGACTAAATGCCCTCCAACCATTTTAATAGTAGAAATGGAATCATCGGTCTCAGGAATAACTTCAGTCCAATTCTCACTCTCTGGAGCATCTATTGAAAAACTAATGATTTTCCCGTTTGGAGCTTCTTTATCTGTGAAAAAGTATAATTGCGTATCTTCTATGCCAATGTAGGAATAGAGGGCATCTCCGTTTTGTAATAGCCACTTAAACTCGCTGTTTGGCACGGTTAAATCTTTATAAAGATATCTGCTTAAATGTTCGGTGCCTCTGCCTGCATAAAGCATTAGATAAGAGTTGTCACTTGTGATCGTAGGATAGAACACCATTTGTTCATCTTCTGGGTATTCAAATACAACCTCATCTGCCGTTTGCTCTGTATTTAATGTATGCCAATACACTTTATTAAAATGATTTTCGTCATTTAATTCATTTTGTGCTTCTGGGTAACGGTTATAATAGAAACCTTTCCCGTCCTCCGACCAAGCAATACTAGAAAACTTGCACCACAAAATCTTTTCGCGATAATGCTCTATAGTTTCTAAATTTAATATTTTAAATTCCTGCCAATCGCTCCCCTTTTCAGAAAGAGCATAAGCGAGCAGCTTTCCATCTGAATGAAATGAAAGATTTGTAATTGCGATTGTCCCATCATCAGCTAAAGAATTAACATCAAGAATGACTTCCTCTGTTTCTTCAACTGCCTTTAAATCTTTCGCACGGTAAAGAGTAGGCTGGTTACTCGAACCGCTATTTTTTAAATAATAATAGAAATCTCCATGTTTTTTCGGAACAAAATATTTCGGATAATTCCATAGATCCTTCAATCTATCATGAATTTTATTCCTTTCTGGGATTTCCTCGATATACTGAATCGTAGCGGCCATCTGTTTTGCGTCCCATTCCTTCGTTTCTTCCAGCTCAGAATTCTCTAACCAGCGGAAAGGGTCCTTAACAATCGTGCCGTGAAAATTTTCTTCTATTTCGGTTTTTATTGTATTCATTAATGAAGCCTCCATTTTAATTAGATCATGTACAAAAAATGCAATTCACATGCCAATCCAATTTTAATAGGTTAGTAATAAGCTTTAGATAAAAATTTAATAAAGCTCATTTCTCTAAGCGATGATTTAGAACTTATAAGTTTTTTAAAAAATATTTTGAATCATTAAATGAATTTTTTCAGTTTTGGCACAAAAATTGCAATAAATACAATAACGTCATTTATCTTTATTGAATACGTGTTTGTATGTACACCCTATAAAAAACCAATTTCAATCGCTCATCTGTTTAATATTGATATATACCCCCTATCTTTTTTTTTGAAAGGCATACTATATAAATGTATGCCTCTTTTTTTGTTATTGCGGGGGAAATAGAAGTTCTGGATGTAATGAATAACAAGCGCAAAAATATAAGCGCTTTGTTCTTTGATCCAACTATTCTCCTATCATATACGTCTATTTATTGCTGTAAGTTGAATTCGGTTGGGCAAACCTTTTTCATTTGAAAACAGCTGAAGAAAAATTTTTTTCTTCAGCTGCTTTATTTTGCGGGAATTATCGGACAGTCCGTTTAGTTCACATTATTTTCCTTCAATATACGTCCACTTATAGCTGTACGTTGTATTTGGAAGGGTGACGAATCCTTTAACATATGGTTTTAAAAGGTATGCTTCACTTGCTTGATACATCGGTGAAATAACTACATCTTTTTCAATTAGGATTTGTTCAGCATCTTGGAGATTGTTAAATCTCTCTTCAATATTAGTAAAGTCTACCTGAGCCTTTTTCACTAGCTTGTCATAATCAGCACTTACATAGCTTTGCCAGTTGTATGGACCGTCTGAAAGGTGAATTGACATAAAATCAGTTGGATCGGCAATCCCGCTGCGCCAGCCGGAATGGCTCATATCATATTCCTGTTTGCCTTCTAACGCAAGCTTTTGTTTATTAGGCTGTTGGTTGATATTGAGAGTTAATCCCGGTAGGTTCTTTTCGAGTTGGTTCTTAATATATTCTGCTACGGATTTGCGCTGGCCATCATCATAGCTTAAAAATTCTAGTTCAACTTTATCAGTGCCGAGCTCTTCTAGCCCTTTTTGCCAATATTCTTGTGCTTTTTCTATTCCTTCATCGTTAAAGTTTCCGTGTTTGCTCCTGAAATCACTTCCATCTGTAACGGTTACCATTTTTTCAGGAATTAAGTAGTAAGCAGGGATAGAGCCGTTTTTAAGAATCAATTCTGCGGCTTCTTTCTTATTCCAGCCCATATCGATTGCTTTTCGGATATTAACATTGCTTAAATATTTGTTTTGAAGGTTAAAGCGGATAAAATACATTTCCCTTTTTATTATAGATTGAAGATCTGGATTGCCTTGGTAAAGATCAACAAATTCTGATGACAAGTTTGTCATGTCGACAGAACCAGAATCGTACAGATTTACACCAGTAGAAACATCTTTTACAACTTTGAAATTAATTGTTTCAATCTTTACATTACCTGCATCCCAGTAGGCAGGATTTTTCTTAAGCACCCATCCTTCTTCATGTTTCCAAGAATCAAGAATAAAGGGGCCATTATAAATTAAGTATTCTGGTTCTAATGCATAATTGTCGCCTTGCGAATTCAAAAACTCTTCATTTTGCGGGTAGAAAAGAGTATTGTTTAACGTATCTAGAAAATAAGGAATCGCATGTTCTAATTGAACTTCAAGTGTAAAGTCATCAATCGCTTTTACCCCTAGTTCTTCTACCTTACCATAAAGTTCATGGTCATTATTTTGGATTGCTACTGCGTTCACGATACTGTCCATTTCATAGGAGTGGGGTGAAAGGGTGTCTGGATGGAGTGCTCTCTGCCAGGCGAATACAAAATCATGAGCTGATACTTGTGTACCATTGCTCCATTTTGCATCATCCCGTAAATGAAAAGTGTATGTTTTACCATCGTTGCTAACTTCATGATCCTTCGCTATTCCAGGTACGAGTTTTTGGTCTTGGTCCTCTCGGTACAGACCTTCATAAAGATTTAACATCATCGTGCCTGAAATACCATCGATCACTCCATTTGTTTTTAGTGTAGGAATTTCATTCGCTGCATACAAATTTAACGATTGGTCTTCTACATCAGAAGTAGAAGGCTGATTATTCTCAGTTCCTTTTGTTTCTGGTGTTGATGATGGCTTGCTTGTTTCATTGCTTTTTCCATAGCAGCCTGTGAGGGCTAAAACGATAAGAAGAGAAAGAATGACAGTTATTGCAGTTTTTAGTTTTAACAAAATAGACTCCTCCTTTTTAGAATATTCAAAAATATATTGCAAGAATTGTGCCAGTACATAAGTCCTTTAATTGATTAGTATATTTTGAAAATTGTAAGCAATTCATTTAACTGTGTTTAAAAAGTTATACATAAGTTGTCAAAAAATTTTGAATGTGTAAAAAATACTAAAACTTAATCAGAAAAACAAACCTATTAAATTTAACATTACTTGCGTTTTTTTATGGCACAAAAATTGCATTAATATTTAATTGAATCTAAAACTTGAGGGGGAAAAAGTGTGCATAAAATTAATAGACTCCGAGAGAAGTTTAATGAATTAGGTGTAGATGGAATGATGATCGTTCATCCAGTGAACAGATTGTACATGTCTGGTTTTACTGGAAGCAATGGGGTACTTCTTATTACTGAAACAGAAACAAAGCTTATTACCGATTATCGCTATTTTGAACAGGCTCAAAATCAAGCAAAGGACTTTGAAGTTGTTTTGCACGCAGGGCATACAGGCCATAAAGGGAAAATCTTTGAAGAAGTTGTTGTCCAAGCGAATGAAATGAAGATTAGTAAGCTTGGTTTTGAGCAAGAGCATTTATCTTATGGGCTATTTAGCAGAAATGAAAAATTATTCTCCGCAGAACTAGTGCCAACTTTTGAAGCAGTCGAGAAGATTCGTATGATTAAAACGGAAGACGAAATCAAGAAATTGCGTGTTGCCGCGGATATTACTGACAAAGCGTATTTACATATTCTAAATATTATCCGGGCTGGTATGTCTGAGCTAGATGTAGCAGAAGAACTTGGAGCATTTATTAAAAAACATGGCGGCACAACTACATCATTTTCTCCAATTGTTGCATCCGGATATCGCTCCTCTTTGCCACATGGACGTGCAAGTGATAAAATTATTGAAAAAGGCGATATGATTACAATTGATTTTGGGGCCAATTACGAAGGCTATTGGGCCGATATTTCTAGGGTTGTTGCAATTGGAGAGCCGGTACCTGAATTAAGAAACCTTCATGATGTTGTGCTGACTTCATTCGAAAATTGCGTTGCTCATTTACGTCCGGGGCTGACTGACAAAGAGGTCGACTATTTAATGCGTGAAAATATTATTAAGCACGGGTTTAATGAACAATCAGGAACTGGCACAGGTCATGGAATTGGGATAGAGGTTCATGAAGCCCCGTTATTCTCTGTATTAAAAGACAAAGTATTAGAGGAAAACATGGTAATAACCGTCGAGCCTGGAATTTATTTAAAAGGCTTAGGCGGAGCGAGGGTAGAGGATGTTATCCTAATTACCGAAAATGGTCGAGAAGTATTAACCCCATCAACGAAGGAGCTAGTCATTTTATAGCCCTAAGCTGTGTGAAATAATATAAAATGTAAGGGATGACAACTTATGCAAGAACAATATCAAAGTAGATTGAATGAGTTAAAGAAATACTTAGAAAATCAAAATGTCGATGTAGCGATCATTAAAGATCCAAAAAATGTTTTCTATTATACAGGTTTCAATTCTGATCCTCACGAAAGATTTATGGCTTTAGTCATGGATCTTAATAAGGCAGATCAATATTTATTTGTTCCTGCCTTAGATCGGGAAATTGCAGAAAATGATTCTTTTGTAAAGAGGATTGTAACGATTTCTGATGAAGTAAATCCATATAAAGTATTAAAAGACACGATTGGTGAAAGTGTTAATACAATTGGCTTAGAAACAAAAGTTATTTCTTTATATCATCATGAACAGCTCAATCTCTTTTTCTCTGATTTAAACTATAAAAATATTGGAGATTTTATTTCCCAGCAAAGAATGAAAAAGTCTCAAGAGGAATGCAGCAAGATTCAGACTGCCATTCATGTGATTGAAAAAGTAATGGCTGAAGGAATTAAGAAGGTCAAAGCTGGTATGACAGAGCAAGACTTTACGGCAGAATTAGAGTTTCTTATGAGAAAGTTTGGAGCAGCGGGTCCTTCATTTTCAACGATTGTTTTATCAGGAGAAAAAGCATCCTTACCACATGGAAGTCCAGATCAGAAAACGATCAATCAAGGAGACTTTTTACTGATTGATATGGGTGTTATTGTGGATGGCTATTGCTCTGACATTACTCGAACATTTGTCATTGGTGAGGAAACTGCGAAACAGAGAGAAATTTATGATATTGTTCGAAAATCCACAGAAGCAGGCGTAAATGCTTGTAAAGCGGGTATTCGAATTGGGGAAATTGATATTGCTGCCCGCAATGTAATTAAAGAAGCTGGCTATGGGGAATATTTTAATAACCGTGTAGGACATGGTTTGGGGATCGATGTGCATGAAGAGCCTTCAGTCCATGAAAACAATGATTTAATCGTAGAAAGCGGGCTCCTATTTACGATTGAGCCAGGCATTTATATTCCGGGATATGGCGGAGTACGGATTGAGGAAAATGTTTATATTGATGAAGCTGGCAATGGAAAGCTATTAACTTCATTTCCAACAGAATTGATTCGTATTGGCTAAGTTTCAAAGCAAAAAACCAGCACAGTGCTGGTTTTTTTGTTTTAAAGATCCATCTCAAGCTCCCAAATACGCTTTAATAATTTTATCATCCTCGCGTAAAACCTCTGCCGTATCATGCATAACAATATTCCCAATTTCAATTAAATAGCCTCTATTGGCAAGACGAAGAGCAGCTTTTGCATTTTGCTCAATTAATAGAATGGTCGTTCCTTGCTTGTTAATCTCCTGGATAATTCTCATAATCTCTTGAACGATAATGGGAGCAAGCCCCATCGATGGCTCATCAAGCATCAACAGCTTTGGATTTCCCATTAGACCGCGGCTGATTGCAACCATCTGCTGCTCGCCTCCGCTGAGTGTGCCTGCTAACTGCTTAGATCGTTCCTTTAATCGTGGAAACAGGTCAAAAGATCGTTCAATTCCTTCTTTTATCCATTTCTTATCCTTTCTATATGTAAAGGCGCCTAGCTCTAAATTCTCTGTAACGGTGAGGCCGCCAAAGATCCGTCTTCCTTCAGGGACATGAATAATTCCTGATTCGACAATTTTATGCGGCTGAACCCCGACAATACTCTGACTATTCCATTCGATATTACCTGATTTTGGCTTAATCAATCCGGATATCGTTTTAAGGGTCGTACTTTTGCCTGCTCCATTGCTTCCTAGCAAAGCAACAATTTCCCCTTCATTAATTTCCAAATTTATATTATTTAGTGCATGAATTTTCCCATAGTAAGAATTTACGTCCGTCAGTTTTAGTAGAGGCTTCAAACGACTTCCTCCTTGCCCAGGTATGCTTCAATGACCTTTTCGTTATTCAGCACTTCCTCAGGGGTGCCTTCTGCAATTTTACAACCATAATCAATAACCGTAATATGTTCGGAGATTTGTTTAATCAATGCCATATCATGCTCAATCATTAAAACCGTAATATTAAATTCGTCGCGAACTCTTCTAATCAGCTGAATTAAATATTGCTTTTCTTCAAAGTTTAGCCCTGCAGCCGGCTCATCTAATAACAATATTTTTGGTTGGGTGGCCAATGCTCGGGCAATCTCTAAATAGCGTTGGGCTCCATATGGGAGGTTCTTTGCAGATCTTTTCATATATTTGGTGATCCCTGCAAATTCAATGCAATCCATGGCAACCTGTTCTATTAATCTTTCTTCTTCTTTTTGGCTTTTTGTTTGAAACAAGGCACCCCAAACGGCCTGCTTCGTACGGCAGTGCATTCCAGACTTTACATTATCCAACACAGATAAGTTTGGAAACAAACGAAGGTTCTGAAATGTCCGGGCCATTCCTAAAGCCGTTATTTGACTAGGTTTTTTATTGATTAAGCTTGTCCCGTCCAAATTAATTTCTCCGCTGGTCGGACGGTAAAAACCAGTAATCATATTAAATACTGAAGTTTTTCCAGCTCCGTTCGGTCCGATAATACTGGATATAGAGTTTTTTTCAACAGTAAAGGATAAATCATTTACGGCAAGTAATCCTCCAAACTGAAGCTTTAAGTTCTTTACGGTTAATAAAGACATTCAATGGGCCCCCTCTCTTTCGAAGTAGAATTAAATAGATATGGTGTGTTTTGGGTCATTCGTTTTTTCATCATCGTCTATATCGGCCACATCCTCGGTTCCGTTTTTAGATGGCCATATTCCTTGCGGACGGAAGATCATCATAGCCACTAAGGAAACCCCGAATATTAAATAGCGCCAATCGTCTGCACCACGCAGAACCTCTGGAAGAACGATGACTAGTACAGCACCAATCACAACACCTGGAATACTTCCAAGTCCTCCTAATACAACGGCAAGAAGAATCATAACTGATTGTAAAAAGCTAAAGCTTAAAGGGGCGATTGCACTCATTTTGACAGCGAAGATAGAACCGGCAAAGCTTCCGATAACGGCTCCAGAAGCATACGAAAGCAATTTCAGCCGAATTCGATTAATCCCCATAGCTTCTGCGGCATCCTCATCCTCCCGAATATAAATCCATGCCCGTCCGATCCTTGAACGCCCTAATCTGTAAACAGCAATGATGGAGAGGATGGCGACAACTAATATTAAATAATAAAAGTCCTTTTGTGATGACAAAATATAGCTGCCAATGGCTGGCCGAGGAATACCATAAATTCCAGAAGCTGACCCGGTAATTTCCAAATTGGTAGCTAATATTTTTACAATCTCACCGAACCCGAGGGTAACGATGGCTAAATAATCACTTCTTAATCGGAGAGTCGGAGTTCCAACAACGACACCTGCGATAACTGCGCAAAGGAACGCTACAGGAAGCGTCAGCCAGAAGGACCAATGATAAGTGGTCATTAGTATGGCAGTTGTATAAGCTCCAACAGCAAAAAACGCGGCATAGCCTAAATCCAGCAGGCCAGTATATCCGACTACTATATTCAATCCTTGCGTTAGAACAACATAAAAAAGTACAAGGGTTAAGACATCTAACCAATAACTATTCAGAAAAAATGGAAGAACGAATAAGGCGATGATGGCCAGCAAAAGGGATTGTTTCTTATACTTTTTCATCACTACATCCTCTCCATTTCTTTTGCTCCCAGTATGCCTGTAGGCTTAAATACTAAGAATAGGATGAGAATTCCAAAGGCAAGTACATCTTTCCACGATCCGCCGAGGTAAAAGGTGCCGAAAGCTTCGATAATCCCAAGAACTAGACCTCCAAGCATGGCGCCTGTTATATTTCCAATTCCACCTAGAACTGCTGCTGTAAAGGCTTTAAGGCCAATGATAAATCCCATCATAAAGTTAATCGTTCCGTAGTAGACGCCTGACATGATTCCGGCTCCGGCAGCCAAGAATGCACCAATAAAAAATGTAAGGGCAATGATTCGATGTACGTTAACGCCCATTAAGCTGCAAGCTGTTTGATCTAAAGCAATGGCACGCATCGCCTTACCGTAAATGGTTTTATCAATAAATAAGCGAAGACCAATCATCAATAGTGCAGAAAGTACAATCATCCCTATCTGAGCAAAAGAGATTTGCGCTCCTAAAAACTGAAGTCCATCATTTGGCAGTTTAATAGGGTATACCTTGTAAGAAGCACCCCATCCGATCATAGATGTATATTCCAGTGATAAGGACACACCAATTGCTGTAATTAAGATTGACAGCCTAGGGGCAAGCAACAGCGGCCGATAGGCAATTCTCTCAATACCCATCCCTAGCAGTCCAACAATTGCCATCGTAGCAATGAAAACAATGCCAATACCTAATATTCCGGTATTAAACCCGCCATCACCCGTAAATAAAGAGAGAAGGGTAAACCCGATAAAGGCACCTATCATATAAAGATCGCCATGGGCGAAATTTAGCAGCTTAATAATTCCATATACCATCGTATATCCTAGAGCAACTAAGCTATAAAAGGCACCTATTACCAATCCATCAATTAGTATTTGTAAGAATATATCCATTATTATTCCGACTCTCCTCTGTGCGTAAATTTGGCGGATGTCTGAAGTGAATTTGGTGCTGTCCCACAAGGGGCGACCTTAACAATGCTTAACGTATAACGATAGACATTTAATTGTCGGCCCCTGTTATGTATAAGACAGCCCAATGCATATAAGAGGAATATGAAACGCTTGACCTAAAGTTTATACGTTCCAGTGATTTTTACTTATTTTTCCAAAGTGAAATCTCCACTTACTACTTTCATTACATGGTAGTTCGATTGATTTAGAGAGTTTTGGTCATTGAATTCAATCACTTGGCCGATGCCTTCGAAGGCTTTCGTTTCCTTTAGTGCTTTTCTTACATCTTCGCTATTTGTTGAGTTGGCTCTCTTTAATGCATCAGCTAATAGATTCATTCCGTTATAAGATAAAGCTGAGAATGGACCAGGTGATAAGTCGTTGTACTTACTCTTATATTCTTTAACAAACTCATCGGCTCCAGGAATAAAGTTCGCCGTAGGAGTAGCTGTTACTAATAAGCCATCTGCATTATTAGCTCCGGCGATATCGATAATATCTGGTGAATAGCTGCCATCTCCAACCATGAAAGATCCGGAAACGCCTTTTTCCTTAAATTGCTTGAGCATTAGACCGCCAGCTGCATAATAGCCGGTAAAAAAAGTACCATCAGGGTTTAGCGATTTTAGCTTAGTCATTAATGAGCCAAAATCTTTTTCTTCAGGATTAATAGCTTCGAAGCCAATGACCTTACCGCCATTTTCTTCAACAGATTTCTGAGCAAAATCAGCTAAGTTTTTTGCGTAAGCTGAGTTATCATGAATGATGACAATGTTATTAGCACCTTTGTCCTTGAAATAGTCAGCCCCTGTTTTGGCCTGATCAGGAACTAAACCATTAATTAGAAATAGGCCCTCATAGCCCTGTGCTGGTAATTCTGATGAATTAGCTGCTGCAACAATCATAGGGATTTTGGCGTTATTGAAAACACCTGATGCTGGCAATGTAGATCCAGAACAATATCCTCCAACAACTGCAGTTACTTTCATGGAAACAAGCTTATTCGCAGCTGTTGTGGCCATTTGAGGATCACAGGCATCGTCAGCCACTTCAAGCTTTAATTTTTTTCCATTAACTCCGCCATCATTATTTATTTTCTCTGCTGCCATTTGCATAGCGTTTAACATGTCTTTTCCGTCAGTTGCATTATTTCCTGTTACCGGCAAGAGGACACCAACTAAAATTTCTTCGGAATTGCTTTTTCCTCCACCAGAACTGCCTTCACTAGAACAGGCACTTAGGAAAATAGAGAGGACGAGCAATAGACCGATTGCTATCATGGAATACTTTTTCAAATGAAACACCCCTTTTATTTTTTTCTTTTCCAACTGATTTTTGGCTAAATGATTTTACAAATAAGGATAGAAACGAACTTTCACCTCCTTTAAAACTAGTTTCTTACTTCAAAGAAAAGGGAAAGCTTACTGCTCATTTGTGTGAGGAATGCTAAGAAGTTATGATTTAGCCCTTTCTTTACTACTTCGATGATGTGTGTGAGGAATTGTGAATGATAGAAAAACTAGTGTATGTCTGAAAGTATATAATCTTCGGAAAATAATTACTAGTATAAATTTTGTTAAAGCGTGACTTTCTTAGTACATCTATATCGTTTTATGCCATTGGATTTGTCAAAGATTATAGACACTTTATAGGGAATTAGTGATAAAATTTTACTTTTTTATATCATATTGTCAAATAATTCAGACATCGATTGGCGGAATGTGTAAAAAAAATTTTACAATGAAATTTAACAAAAATTTTCTTATAAAAGTAATATTGGTTGTTTAATATTCAGCAGTTTTTAATTTACCACGTATGCTGCCGATTGTTATTAAT
>NZ_JBALOW010000030.1:20281-41962 GCF_036965085.1 Bacillus sp. JJ1532 | reverse complement strand
TGAAAAATAAATCCATAATTATTATTTTTATTTAAAAGTGAAACCATTTTTCCTTTTTATCGTAAAAGCAAGTATAATAGAATAATAGTATTGATACCGTATAAATAGAGAGGGAACCATGATGAAAATAACAATGGCAGAGAGAATGAATTCTTTTCAGGAAAGTATCTTTTCAGAATTAGCTTATTATAAAAAATTAAAGCTTTCAGAAGGACAGGAAATTGTGGATTTAAGCGTTGGCAGTCCGGATACTCCGCCACCAGCTGTTGTGACGGAAACGATTGCTGAATTAGCGAAAAACCCCAATTTATATGGTTATTCGATGAGAGGGACTGATGATTTTCACGAAGCAGTAACCACCTATTATGACCGACGATTTCGTGTATCACTTGATCCGAAATCAGAGGTTTCGCTTTTAATGGGTTCTCAGGACGGTTTAGTCCATTTTCCAATGGTTCTTTGTAATCCTGGTGATTATGTGCTCGTTCCTGATCCAGGCTATACTGCATATGAAACTGGAGTTAGTATGGCAGGAGCTAAATTATATCCTATGCCGCTAAAAAAGGAAAACCAATTTCTCCCTGATTTTTCCGAAATTCCAGAGGAAATAAGCGAAAAAGCAAAGTTAATGATTTTGAATTTTCCAGGAAATCCTGTTCCAGCAATGGGAACGCAAGCTTTCTTTGAAGCGGCCATTGCTTATGCAAAAAAATACAATATCGTTATTTTGCACGATTTTGCTTATTCTGAGCTTTATTATGATGAACAGCCAATTAGCTTTCTTGCAGTTGACGGAGCGATTGAAGTTGGTATTGAGATGAATTCATTATCAAAAAGCTTTAATATGGCTGGCTGCAGGATTGCTTATGCGGCAGGTAATCCAGAAATTATTACGATGCTTGCTAATTTTAAGTCAAATGTGGATTACGGAGTGTTTTTTCCGATTCAAGCAGCTGCTGCTAAGGCATTAACAGATGAATCTAATTTCCTAAATGATCTGCGAGCGATGTATAAGAATAGAAGAGATGTTCTTGTGAATGGCTTGCGAGAAATTGGCTGGAATGTCAGTGTGCCTAAAGCCTCTATGTTTGTCTGGGCAGAAGTACCTTCATCCTTTTCTTCAAAGGAATTTGCCATCGAACTAATAAATCGTGCAAATGTGGTCGTCACGCCTGGAAATGCATTTGGCTCTTGGGGAGAGGGTTATGTGCGAATTGCACTTGTACAGTCAGAAGAAAGATTACAGGAAGCGGTTCGTAATATTAAGCAGTCAGGGATATTAGAAGCAGTAACGAATTAGTAACGGTAGGAGGGTTTAATCTATGCCTAATTGGCTTCGTAAATCACTCGTTGTCATGGTAACCATTTTAACCTTTGGATTGGTTACACCTTCACAAGCTTTTCTTTATGATGATTCTAATGCAGTAAAAACATCGAAAAAAGATATTTTTGATACTTCTCCGGAAGATAAAAGTGTAATAAATAATCCTGCATTGGCAGATGAACCTGTTGGGTATATTAGTAAAGAGGATTTTATTAGGCAAATGCTCATCAAAGCCGAAGCTCAATCTTATACGAAGTTTGGGGCAAGGATTAAACCAGTCATCGAAAATGAATTCTCTGAAGTAATCCTGCCTAATATTGAAAAAGCTATAATGAATGTTGCTGCACAATACCCTGAAGAAGAGTTAGCCTATTTAACAGTAACTGAGAGCCCAGGTAAAGGTCACTCAGAGAAGATTTTTAATATATCTAGTGAAAAAACAAGCGAAGATGTTATTCGCTTTCATGTTAGGAGAGATCAGCCTCCGCAGCAAGGCTACTGGTTTAACTTTCATTACCATACACATCATGATCAATTTCAAGCACACCATGAGCTTGGGAGTATTTATTGGGATAAAAATACCCCGCCAAAATGGATGAGTTAAATAGAAAAGCGGAAGCGCCTTCGGAACAATCAAAGGACAATTGTTCCTGCGATAAATATTCGCAGAAGCTTTCCTTTGTGCTCACCCCCGACAAGCTAACGCTTTTACTCGTTCGATGATTTTGCTGCCGAAGCATTCCTTGTGGAGCTAGACAGTTCTCAAACTTAAGAAAGTTTTACTATATTTTTAAAATTTTTTTATAGTAAATTGAAACTTTTTTAGAAAAGCATCGTAAATAAAACATATTCTTTTTTTTGGAGGTAATAAAAATGGCTGTAAGTTTATCAAAAGGTCAAAAAGTAGATTTAACAAAAACAAATCCTGGACTATCAAAAGTAGTTGTAGGCTTAGGATGGGATGTAAATAAATATGACGGCGGCAATGATTTTGACCTGGACTCTTCCGTATTTCTGCTTGGAGATAATGGAAAAGTAGCATCTGATAGCGACTTTATATTTTATAACAATACGAATGGCGGAAATGGTTCTGTTGTACATACAGGTGATAACCGTACTGGTGCAGGTGATGGCGATGATGAACAGGTAAAAGTTAATTTAGCGAATGTTCCAGCTGATGTACAGCGTATCACGTTCACAATTACCATTCATGATGGAGAAGCTCGAAATCAAAACTTTGGACAGGTTTCCAATGCTTATGCTCGGATTTTAAGCGAAGATTCTGGAGAAGAGTTAATCCGCTATGATTTAGGGGAAGACTTCTCAATAGAAACGGCAATCGTTGTGGGTGAATTATACAGACATAATGGTGAATGGAAATTTAATGCAATTGGAAGCGGCTATCAGGGCGGCCTTGCTGCATTAGCAAAAGATTTCGGTTTGCAAGTTGGATAAAAAGCGAAGCTGCTAGATCAGGTGCTTAAATAAAAATTCTATCGAATAAAATTTTCCATTGGATATGCTGGTAGTTCATTCCTTTTGTTTAAAGGCAGTATACTGCATATCCTTTGATACGATAAAATGTGAATTAACCTACAAACATAAACTAGACATTTTCGGGAGGAACAAACAAGAATGACGATATTAGAAGGTATATTACACACTTATTCCCAGTTTTTTAATTGGGAAATGTGGGTTCAGGTTTTATCAGATCCAGTTAGCTGGGGATTAATAGGAACACTTGTTATTTTAGAAGGGCTTTTATCAGCAGATAATGCTCTAGTTCTTGCAGTAATGGTAAAGCATTTGCCGGAGAAACAACGTAAGAAGGCACTTTTTTATGGATTACTCGGGGCGTATGTTTTCCGCTTTATCGCAATCGGTATTGGCGTTTTCCTAATCAAGCTATGGTGGGTAAAAATATTAGGAGCCGGATATCTTGCTTGGTTAGCCATTAAATACTTTATTGATAAAAAGAAAGAAGCAGAAGCAGATGACGATGAAATTAAGGGTATGAACCAAAGCGGTTTATTAATTCGTCTCTTCGGAACATTCTGGGGAACTGTAGTTGCTGTTGAATTAATGGATATTGCCTTCTCTGTTGACAGTGTATTAGCTGCATTCGGGGTCAGCCAGGAAATCTGGGTATTATTATTAGGCGGTATGCTTGGCGTTTTAATGATGCGTGGGATCGCAGGCGTGTTCCTAAAGCTAATCGATCGAGTGCCAGAGTTAGAAACATCAGCTTATGTTCTTATCTTGATTATCTCTGTGAAGATGCTATTAGGTGTTGCAGGTATCCACATTGACCATATTTATTTCTTCATCATTTTACTTATTACATTTGCAGCTACGTTCGTTGTACATTTCATGAATAAAAAGAAAGCAGCAACTGGTGAATAATAGATTACTATATGATTTTTAGGGAACAGACAATTGTCCGCTCCCTTTCTTTTTACCTATTTTACTTTTGTTAATTTATTGGAAACGGAGCAAACAGGATGAGATTATTTACAAACCTTAGCGATATTCATTGCAATGAAATTTTTTATAAAAAGCCTCAAGAGTTTACAAGAAATTCAAGGAAAGACATCCTATCCAATGCGCTGGGGGCAACGCTCTATATGCCGGCAACCCGTCCAAATATTCATCAGGACTTACTAACAAAAAAACATTCAGGGTTGACCTCTATGGTTATTTGCTTAGAGGATGCAATTGGTGATGATGAAGTAGAACTAGCTGAGTCTATGCTTGTACAGGAACTAAGAAATTTAAAAGAAGATATGGAGAAAGGCCTTTTAATAGAGGATGACCTGCCATTAATGTTTATCCGTATTCGCAGTTATGAACAGCTTAAGCGATTAATGAATAGTATTCAAAAAGGTTTGGATTTATTAACGGGCATCGTCATACCGAAATTTTCTCCAGAAAAGGACAAGCTAGTTTTAGAGGAAATTAGAAGGCTTAATGATGCAGGCCATAGACTGTTTGCACTTCCGATATTAGAAACAAAAAAGGTCATTGAAAAAGAAACAAGACTAGATGAGCTAATGGCCATTAAATATTTGGTGGACCAATATGAGGATCTCATTCTCAATATTCGAATTGGGGCAACTGATTTTTGCGGATTATATGGCATTCGCAGAAATTCGGATACGACTGTTTATGATATAGCGGTTATTCGCGATTGCATCTCAGATATCGTTAATGTTTTCTTGCGCTCTGACCATCCATATGTTATATCCGGGCCTGTTTGGGAGTATTTCTCTTCAAAGGAAAGGATGTTAAAGCCACAGCTAAGACAGACACCTTTTCGCGAGAAATATGGGCAGGAAGGAATTCATTTTAGGTCAGAATTAATTGATAAACATATGGACGGGCTGATACGAGAAATATTGATGGATATTACAAACGGTTTGACAGGGAAAACGATCATACACCCTACCCATATAAGACCGGTACAGGCATTAAATACAGTATCATTTGAAGAATACCTTGACGCAAAAAATATTATCGATAAGGCTGATGGGAAGATCGGTGTTATGAAAAGTAAATTCTCTAATAAAATGAATGAGATTAAACCACATTACTATTGGGCGCAAAAAATTCTATTAAAATCTGAAGTTTACGGGGTGCTAAATGAAGAATACACTTACATCGACTTGCTCACCAACGAAATTTACGCTTCCGATCCTCAACCGGTTGAGCGTTGAAATTGAGATAACCGAAAATCCATATCAGCTGCCAATCGATGAATTGTTTATTATGGCAGCGAGAATTAATAAAAAGAGATCCTTTTTATTTGTTAGCAAGGTTTTAGGAAAGCATATCCCTATTGAGCCTAGGATGGGAATGTTAACAGGGGCTTTGCTGGCAAATCGTTATTTAGAGAAGGTTACATTTGAAAAAGCGGGTTTAAGGGAAAAGCTAGTTTTCTTGTTTAATAATGGTTCAGATAGTTTTGCTGAACAGCCTTTTGTAGGTGAACATTTAAATCCAGTTATTATCGGTTTTGCAGAGACGGCAACTGCACTCGGACATGCCTTTTATCAATATTTCCAAAAAGCAGATTTCTTCCATACAACGAGGGAAAAGCTCGTAGGGTTAGAACCAGTTATAACCTTTGAGGAGGAGCATTCCCATGCTACTTCACACCGTTGTTATATCGATGAATCACTATTAAATAATCAGCGGGAGGTTATATTAGTCGATGATGAAATGACAACGGGAAAAACGGCCATAAACATTATTCGATCCATTCAAAAACAGTTTCCACGAGATAAGTATACAGTTGTGTCTATTTTGGATTGGCGTTCTGAGGAGGACCAGCTTTTATATAAGGAGCTTGAAGAGGAGCTTAAAATCACGATTCAATCAGTAAGTTTGCTTAAAGGGTTTATGAAGGCGATTGGTTCACCAGATATTGAATGTCGAACACCTTCACCATTAAGCGTTGCTTCCGTTTCCCAAACGGTGGAAAAGATTGTGCTTCATGATATTTTCCCAGAACATACTACCGCTATCCACTATTCATCTATTTCATTAGAAGGGAAAATAAAGAGCATTCCTTATGTAAAAGAAACAGGCAGATTCGGAATAAATTCTGTGACAAATCATGAATGGAATCAGTCAATGGAGGAAGTGGGAAGGTATTTAAAAAATCATAGACTAGGGGAAAGAACACTTTGCCTTGGAACAGGCGAATTTATGTATATGCCGATGATAATCGCCTCGTACATGGGAAATGGTGTCAGCTATCAGTCTTCTACTAGAAGCCCTATATACGTTGAAAATCGTCAATCGTATGGAGCAGCATTTGGTCTATCATTCCCTAATCCAGAAGATTGGAAAGTAGACCAATTTGTTTATAATATCCCCCCAAATGAATACGATGATCTGTTTGTGTTTTTTGAAAGAGCGGTATCGGAGGAAGAACTGCAGCCATTCCTTAATGAATTAAAAAAGACAAACATTAGAGACATAAAAATAGTATTCTTTAATGGAGGTTTACGAGATGAATAGTTCAATAAATAATATAACAAAATTTGGATCATATGCTGAAAATGACGTGATTTTTCTTTTGAAGGATTTAAGCCATTTTCAATTGGAGGGTTCGATTGATAATCGGGAAAAGCAAATTCAGTTAGGACAGCATTATAGCGAAACTTTACCGATTGAATATCAGCCACCAGACAATTATATGGAATTATTTCGCGAAACATTACTCGAATATAAGCAAAAAGTAGCTTTATGCACGGGGATCGTTTCGGAACAAATTTACAAGTTAAAAGGAGAAAATACTGTTCTAGTTTCCTTGGCACGGGCCGGTACTCCGATTGGGATCTTAATCAAACGTTATATTCAGGGAAGATATCATGCAAATTTACCTCATTATAGTGTTTCTATCATTCGCGATAAAGGTTTGGACGAAAATGCAATTCAATATATTTTAGAGAAACATCCGGGAAAAACCATTCAATTTATCGATGGATGGACAGGCAAGGGTGCAATTTCGATTGAATTAATAAAGGCTTGTAAGGATATTTCAGAGAAATATGGTGTTGCGCTTGATGATAGCCTCGCTGTACTTGCAGATCCTGGACATTGTACGACTCTTTATGGAACTAGAGAGGATTTCTTAATTCCTAGTGCGTGTTTAAACTCAACAGTATCTGGATTAGTAAGCCGCACAGTACTAAATAAAGAACTTATAGGTCCCAATGATTTTCATGGAGCAAAATATTATCAGGATTTAGCTGGTTCTGATGTTTCCAATGAGTATTTAGATGTAATTACGAATGAATTTCCTGCTATTTATGAGGAAGCTGCTAAATCTGCGGCTTACCTGCTTGAGTACCATGAAAAGGCAACATTTCAAGGTATGCAAGATGTGAAAAAAATAAAAGAAGAATATTATATTGAGAATACAAATTATATTAAACCGGGTGTTGGAGAAACGACAAGGGTTTTACTAAGAAGAGTGCCGTGGAAAATTCTCATGAAGGATATGGAAAGTCCATATGTCAGACATATATTAATGCTTGCTAAAGAAAGAAATGTTGAAGTTTTACATTATCCGGAGATGAGCTATACTTGCTGCGGATTAATTAAAAAGGTAGGAATGAAATAATGAAAATGTTTGCGTCAGATTTAGATCGTACACTTATTTATTCAGAGCGGGCTCTGGCAGACTTCAAACAAACAGAAGTGAATGATCTAATCGGAGTGGAGAAAAAAGCAGACCGGGAAGTTGCGTTTATGACAAAAAGGTCTGCAGAAGCTCTTCGCCAAATTGCAGACCATATGTTGTTTGTTCCTGTAACGACTAGGACTTGGGATCAATTTAATCGAATCTTTATATTTTCGAACTACATTCCACTAACATATGCAATCACGTCAAATGGTGCCAATATCATTTATAAGGGGGACCCTCTGATCGAATGGCAAAGATTAGTCAAGGAGCGTCTGACAACTGAATGCAAACCCATTAAAGAAATGGAAGAGGATTTGCGGGAATTAAATATACCGGGAACGATAAAAAGGGCTGAAGGATTATTCTTTTACTATATTCTTGAAGAAAACTTGAGCCTGGAAGCAATCATGATCGTGAAACATAAAGCGGCTGAATCTGGCTGGAGAGTTTCATTACAGGGAAGAAAGCTCTATTTTATGCCAAATCCAATAAGCAAAGGCGAGGCTGTTAAGTTTATTAAAGAGCGTGAGGGAATCTTAACTGTTTATGGGGCTGGTGATTCACTGCTTGATCATGATTTTTTAAAAGATTGTGATTTTCCATTTGTTCCATCTCATGGGGAATTGGCCAATGAGAATATTGAGGATGCTCATTATATGTTAACTAATAAAAGAGGAGTAATGGCTGGGGAAGAGATTTTATCAAAAATATTTAGGAATATAAAAGATGTAACGATTAGCGGCTAATCCCCAAGCCACTTTCTTAAAATTAAGAATAGGCCTCCTCCAAACATGTATGAAGTAAAAAAGATAATAGAACCCCATACTAATGAGAAATGCAGAGACACTGTCATAAATGTAATCAGTAAGGACCAAAAAAATAAATCTACTAATACAAAATATCCCGAACCCAAAACTGATTCAACGGGCTCTAAATCTGATTCTTGTAAATGGTATTTCGCCCTTCTAAATAGGAACCTCATTTTATTCACCTTCTTTAATTCAACGTACTTAAACATATGCAGGGACGAGAAAAAGGGTGAAAGATTGAAAATAGAAGAATTTTATTTGAAGTTTTTTGGAATATTGATGGAATCGTTTTAGAAAACTTCTTCAGATGTGATATGATGGTAATAACTTTACATATTCATATTTTTTTCTGCTTATAGAAAAATTTATACATGCTATTACCATCTTTCGCTTGCAAAGGGAAGGGAAAATAAAATGAATCATTCCTATAATCAAATAAAAACGAATTTATTGCCAGTATCTAATGATAATTGGTTGAGTACCTTGAAAAAGCCATTGAGGGAAAGGCCGCAATTTTCTATTGAGCAAGGCACCATTCATTTAGGTCAAGTGGTTGCCCGCTTTTTAGGTGTTCCTTTAGATGAAGATGAGTATTATAATCGTCTTTATGATCTAATCCATACGGAGCAGGCTGACCTCATATTAATTAGCGAAGAGGCACTTGATAAATCAATCGATAATCATCACTTTCAAGCCATCCAAAAGGTGTTAAATATTAATAGGGATCAAAAGCTATCCATTAATCGATTTGTGGCATTCCTTGACGGTGAACAGCTATTATTAAAATCCAATATCCCCTCTTTGCATCGGAAAACAAGGGAAGCGATGATTTCGACATTGCAGCTGTTTTCAACAGTGGAGCCAGAGGGGTTAAACAGTCAAGAATTGAGAAGGGTCCTTGTCGATGTTATTAAATGGACATTTAACCATCTTGGACAAAATTGGAATCATATCGATCTGGAAAAAGCGATGCCGAAATTTTTATGGTATGGAGAAACGAATAATAGCCATAAATACTTCCTTTATTATTTAATGAATTTAGGGTGTGATCTTGTTTCTTTCTCGCCATCAGGGAGTGATTGGCTTGCTGGTTGGAATGAGGGGTTAGAAGGAACCTTTGTTTACAGCTATCCTGAGAGAAAGGACCCAGAGCGATTTCCAACTGAAAAGAGCAGACGCTCGGCTACTGTTGCCTACCGGGCATCAAGAGAGATTGAGTCTATATTAAACCATGAAGGGTCTGGTCTGTATAAGCCATGGCAGCTCCGAGATTATACGCCTTTATCTGTCACGTTGAAAACAACATACGATGAGCTTTTTATTTTAATTAAAGAAAAGGCAATGGTACGGCCAAATTTTGAAGTGAAAAACGGACAAGTCAAAATTCCTTCTATTTTTGCTAAAGTACAAGGTGTAAGCAAAAATCGGAAGGAGTATTGGGACCGCTTACAATTAATATCAGAGTACGATTATAGTCTTCTAATTAGAAGATTCCCATTTACAAATAATGTGAACAATGATTTTCGATTTCATTATCGCAATGCCCTAGGTAAGGATGGGTTGCTTGATCCTCATAAAATGGTGACGGCACACTACTGGAAATACCAGCATCTGCCAACCGGACTTCAAAATGGAATAGCAACAGCCATTCGAAATATATGTGCACGTCCATATATTAAACCAATCCATCACGAAAATATCGAGGAATTGAAAACCTACTTATTTTCACAAGGCATGCAGATTCCAGCAAGTGTTTTGCAGTTGCTCCAAAAATTTGACTATTCACAGGATGTACCGAAGCTCATTCTCTATAACAATGAACTCAATGGAACAATGACAAGGACAGATGCAGCATTGTTATTGCTGCTAAATCAATTTGGAATTGACATTGTCCTTTACAATCCGCCAGGACATAATGATTTAGAAAACTTTATAGAGGATGGATTATATGATGTGCATTGGCTGGAGGATGTTGTATTTGAACAGGAGTTTAAAGAACCTTCCATATTAAAAAAGGTAAGAGGAATATTTAAAAATTTAAGGGGAGACTGATGTCATGAATCAATTGCAGCAGACAAATCTAGATCTTACTTTGAATAAAACGCAAGAGGATAAACTTACAGAAGCATCAGCATCGGAAATTAAACTAGCTCTTAGAAATGACCCTGAGGTGCAAAACTTAGCACGGTCTATTGATGAGAGGGATCAAATACAAATTCTTGAATTTGGGAAAGAGCCAGCTACTCAAATTTCACGTTTCTCTGATCAAATATTAAGTAATATGAGATCCACAAAAGTTGAGGATTCTGGGGAATTATTAAAGCAACTCGGCAGAATTATGGATAAGTTTGATAAGAAAGACTTTGAAAAGACATCTGGCGGGTTATTCGGTAAGCTCTTCAAAAAAGGCGAAAAGCTTATTGATAAGCTCTTTGGGAAATACCAGACGATGGGCCAAGAAATTGATAAAGTATATGTGGAAATATCAAAATATCAAGGTGAAATGGTCGACTCTACTACAATGCTTGATCAAATGTACGAGCAAAACTATCAATACTATTTAACATTGGAAAAATACGCGGTAGCAGGACAAATGAAGATTGACGAGCTTAAAGCGAATCAGCTTCCTCAGCTTGAAGCACGAACGGCTGCAGGAGATCAAATGGCTTCCATGCAGCTAGATACATTGAGAAATGCCATTGACCTTATGGAACAAAGAGTATACGACTTGGAAATGGCGAAGATGGTATCACTTCAAACAGCACCGCAAATTCGTTTATTACAAAGAGGAAACACAAAGCTCATTGGAAAGATTAATTCTGCATTTGTTACAACGATTCCTATCTTTAAAAACGGGTTAATACAAGCGGTTGCAGCTAAACGACAAAAGCTTGTTGCAGATTCTATGAATGAGCTTGATAGAAGAACAAATGAGATGCTTCTTCGCAACGCCCAAAATATTTCATCGCAAAGTGCAGATATTGCTAGACTTGCTGGTGCGCCAAGCATTAAGATTGAAACGATAGAGGAATCATGGAATATTATTATTAAGGGAATGCAGGAAACAAAAGCAATCGAAGAAGAAAACAAACGTATGCGTGAAGAAGGTACAAGAAGATTAGAACAGCTTCAAGATAATTTTAAAAAAATTAAGCACCAAGGAAGCTAACCAAAAAGATTCTCCCTTACTTGTGCTACATAAAAAAGCTAAACTAAATGAAGAAGAGAAAGATCTAAAGGATCAAAAATTTAATGAGGTGAAAACATGGCTATTAATTTACAAAAAGGTCAAAGAGTCGATTTAACAAAAGGAAATCCTGGATTATCAAAAATTGTTGTAGGACTTGGATGGGACCCAGTACAAAGCCGCGGCGGTGGATTATTAGGATCACTATTCGGAGGCGGCGGAAGCGGGGCTAATATCGACTGTGATGCGTCCGTAATCATGTTAGGTGAAAATGATAAAATTAGAAATAACAGTGATGTCATTTACTTTGGTAATTTAAAAAGCAATGACGGAAGTGTACAGCATACAGGTGATAACTTGACAGGTGACGGAGATGGAGATGATGAGCAGATCTTAATCGATTTAAGCCGTGTTCCAGCACAAGTTCATAAACTTGTATTCGTTGTTAATATTTATGACTGTGTAAAACGTAAACAGCATTTTGGGATGATCCAAAACGCGTTCATTCGCATTGTGAATTCTGCAAATGGACAAGAAATGATTCATTACAATTTGACAGATGATTATAGCGGCAAAACATGCTTAGTTGTTGGTGAAATTTACCGTCACGGTGCAGATTGGAAATTTGCAGCAGTCGGAACAGGCACTTCCTCACCAGGCTTAGCTGATGTTGTTCGTTCCTATACTTAAGTAAATTTGGTTAACGAGCTCTGGCAAATTTGTCAGGGCTTTTTCATATTTTCGACTATTTGAAAAGGAATTTCCAAATTTTCGCTAGACTGCGATTATATAATGCTATTTTTTCATATGGTATAATTTAAATAAAATATATTTTAGATAGTTTAGAAGTTTTCCTTAGTGCTGCGGGAAGGGAGTCTACGATGAAAAGAATAGTGGTATTGTGTATATTAATGACTCTTACCCTTACTTTAATGGGCAGTTCGCAAGCAGCAATGGGCGGTATTCAACTGAAGAATTACCCGCACAATTCTTTGCTTCACCAATCCCTAGTTCTCCAATCTCCAAGTTTAATCGGAAGTATTATTATCCTTCCGTTTGATCCTTTCGATGAGCTTAAAGCAGCTGAGATTATCGAAAGGGTTGACCATTTACCTTATTTTCTATTGAAAAAAATAGCCAAAGAAGATATTAAACTTAAGCTCTTTGTCGGCAAATTAACGGACAATCCAACGGCACAGTATTTATCCGGGATGATTCCGAGGGGGTACAAAAGTCAAACTACTTGGGATGATGTTCCGGGCATAGGCGGGTCAAAAACTGTTTTAGTTAAGATAGGTTTTAGCGAAAAAGGAAAGGGGCACGGCTCTGTGAATTTAGAGTTGCATGAGCTTGCCCATTCGATTGATAAATATGTTTATAACAGTATTCGCTACAATCAAAAATTTCTTTCTGTCTGGAAGCTTGAAAGTGCAAAATTATTTCCTAATCAAGACTATTTTTTAACATTTCCAGAGGAGTATTTTGCAGAAGCCTTTGCTTATTATTATCTGGATAGCGATACAAATGAACTATTAAAAGATAAAGCACCGGAAACCTATCATTTTATCAAAAATTTAAATTAGGAAAAAATGTTGGTTTGTTATAGAATAATAACCATGTACGAATAGAAAAGGTTGGATGTAAATGAAACAATATTTAGAGCTTTGCAGGCACGTGCTCGAACATGGAGTCAAAAAAGAAGACAGAACGGGAACAGGGACAATCAGTACATTTGGCTATCAAATGCGCTTTAATCTTCAGGAAGGGTTCCCGGTCATAACAACAAAAAAACTGCACTTAAAATCCATTATTCATGAGTTGCTCTGGTTTTTACAAGGGGATACAAATATTAAATATCTCCAGGATAACGGGGTTAGAATTTGGAATGAATGGGCCGATGAGGAAGGCAATTTAGGACCTGTCTACGGTTATCAATGGAGATCATGGACAGGAGCAGACGGCAATACAATAGATCAGATCAGCGAATTAATTCATCTATTAAAGACAAATCCTGATTCTAGACGGATGATTGTGAATGCATGGAATGTTGGAGATATTGAGAAGATGGCGCTTCCTCCGTGCCATTGCATGTTCCAATTCTATGTAGCTGACGGGAAACTATCTTGTCAGCTTTACCAAAGATCAGCCGATGTGTTCTTAGGGGTGCCATTTAATATCGCTTCCTATGCCCTTCTCACCCTCATGATTGCACAGGTTTGTGACTTGGAGCCAGGAGAATTCATTCATACCTTTGGGGACACTCATATTTATTTAAATCATTTAGATCAAGTGAAACTGCAGCTAACCCGCCAGCCAATGGCATTGCCGAAAATGAAAATCAATCCTGAAGTGAAGGATATTTTCTCATTTAAGTTTGAGGATTTTGAATTAGTTTATTATGAGGCCCATCCTCATATTAAGGGGGAGGTAAGTGTATGATTTCTTTAATATGGGCAATGGACGAGAATCAAGTCATCGGCAAGAATAATCAGCTGCCATGGCATCTTCCAGAAGACTTGAAATTCTTCAAAAGGACAACAATAGGACATCCGATTGCGATGGGGAGAAAAACCATGGATTCAATTGGAAAGCCACTTCCCGGAAGAGAGAATATTGTAATAACACGTAACCATGATTTCACAAAAGAAGGCGTTACGATATTCCGCTCAGTTGAAGAATTTATTCAATATAGCAATAAAAAGGAAGAAGAAATATTTGTGATTGGCGGGGCTGAAATATTTAAAGTATTTCTTCCCGTTGCAGATCGTCTTTATATAACCCGGATTCACGCACAATTTGAAGGGGATACGTTTTTTCCAGAACTGAAGATGGAAGAATGGAAGCTCCTTACGAAGGAAAAGGGCATTAAGGATGAGAAAAATCCATATGACTACGAATTTGAAATTTATGATAGAAAATAGAAAAGACTCCTACGTGGAGTCTTTTTTTAAACTAAGCATTAGGGTTGACTAAATAGTCCGTCAACTTTTTGACCATTGCCTGAAATTCCGTAGGGTCACAAAACTCATCAGCGGAGAAATTACTTTTAACCCATTGAATGAGCTCGTGGGGAGTATTGAAAAATTCCCCGCTTGAATCACTTTTCCTTATCATGTACCGCCCGTTATCCTCATCTAATGTTACTTCTACAGGCAATGCACAATCAAGACTGCATAATGAGAACTCCATTTGCCCCACCCCCTATTAATCATACAAAATTATCGTTTCATCTAAACATTTCAGCTAATCAGCGACAATCAACTTCTTCTTAATATTAGAAAAATTCACTTTGCATATTATATGATAAATTCTTAGATTGCTATTCAATTAATATCGGAAAAATAAAAAAATTTAATTTATATGGGTTGAAATCAAGTATACAAGTGGTATAATAGAAAAATTAAATCGAAATAAGTGAGGGTGACAATATGGAACAGAAAGTTTTAAAGAAAAAATGGGTGCAACTGGAGGATATTCTTATTGCATACCAACAGCTGAAGGATATCGTCGCCCATACCCCGTTGCAAAGAAATGAGCGTCTTTCTGAAAAATATGAGTGCAATGTGTTTTTGAAAAGGGAAGATTTGCAGCATATCCGATCATTTAAGCTCAGAGGTGCTTATTATTCAGTTAAGTCATTGGGTGAAGAAGAAACAATAAATGGCGTTGTGTGTGCAAGTGCGGGCAATCATGCTCAAGGTGTAGCATACGCATGCAGACATCTAGGTGTTCAAGGGAAAATATTTATGCCGACAACGACACCGCGTCAAAAGGTAAGCCAAGTTGAAATGTTCGGCCGCGGCTTTGTTGATATTATACTAGTTGGTGATACATTTGATGATTCTTATGCTGAAGCCAATAAATGTGCTGAAGAAGAAAATCGGACCTTTATCCATCCTTTTGACGATGAAAGGGTCATATCAGGACAAGGGACTGTGGCAGTTGAAATATTGAATGACAGTGAGGAGCCAATCGATTTTGTCTTCGCTAGTATTGGCGGGGGCGGATTAATGTCAGGGCTAAGTACTTACATAAAAAGTATTTCCCCCAAGACGAAAATGATTGGTGTTGAGCCTGAAGGTGCAGCATCGATGAACGAATCCATAAAGAATAAAACTGTAACTCTACTAGAAGATATTGATAAATTTGTTGACGGAGCTGCAGTCAAAGGTGTCGGAGAAAAAACTTTTGACATTTGCGAAGAATTTGTTGATGATATTCTACTCGTGCCTGAAGGGAAAGTATGCACAACGATCTTGGAATTATATAATGAACATGCGATTATTGCAGAGCCTGCAGGTGCATTGCCAATTGCTTCACTTGATTTTTATAAAGAGAAAATTAAAGGGAAGAATATTGTTTGTGTCATTAGCGGAGGTAATAATGATTTCGGCAGAATGCAGGAAATGAAGGAAAGATCCCTCTTGTATGAAGGACTTTTATATTACTTTATTGTTAATTTTCCTCAGCGTGCTGGTGCATTACGCGAGTTCCTTGATGAAGTGCTTGGACCTAATGATGATATCACAAGATTTGAATATACAAAAAAGAATAATAAGGATAATGGTCCGGCTTTAGTAGGCATTGAGCTGCAGAATAAAGAGGATTACCCTGGTTTAATCCAACGAATGAATAAAAAAGGATTTGCCTATACAGACATTAATAAAGACAGTAATCTTTTCCATTTACTTGTTTAAAATAGCATCCAATATTATAATGAAAATGGTAAACAGATTTATAAGCTATTATAGTGACAAGAAGGTAAAGCGTTTTGTGAACTAAATATGAACTTTCTTGATCTTTTACCACAAGCGTTGTTAAAAGCACTATAATTGAATTTAGGTTTATCAGTAAGTTATTTTGAGGAGGATGTTTATGCTTTCAAACATCGGAGTTCCTGGATTAATTCTAATTCTTGTTTTGGCATTAATTATATTTGGCCCAAAAAAATTACCTGAGATCGGCCGTGCTTTTGGTCAAACACTTAGGGAATTTAAGAAGTCTACTCGTGATTTAACAAGTGACGTGATGGAAGAATTAGAGGATGACAAGAAAAAAACGCTTAAATAAGATGGCAAGATGAATGTCTTGCTTTTTTTTCGTCTTTTTGCCGTTATTCCAAACATAGTATTTTCAGGAGAAGAAAATGGAAGATAAAGAACTGAACTTAGTTGAGCATTTGGATGAATTAAGGAAAAGGTTAATTATAACCATAGCAGCCTTTTTAGTTTTCTTTGTAGCAGGTTTCATGTATGTGGAAGAAATTTATCATTGGTTTGTCCGCGACCTTGATGTGAAACTTATTGTACTTGGTCCAAGTGATATTATCTGGGTTTACTTTATGATTGCATCTGTTGTTGCCATTGCAGCGACAATCCCGGTTTTAGCTTTGCAAATTTGGCTATTTGTTAAACCAGCTTTAAGTCCGGTAGAAAGAAGAATTTCACTCTCATATATTCCTGCATTATTTATTTTATTTATCGTTGGTCTTTGTTTCGGCTATTTTGTTATTTTCCCGACAGTGTTGGGCTTTCTTGTTGATTTAGGTGGGCAGATGCTGGAAACGAATTTCACTGCGGAAAAGTATTTCCGGTTTATTATGCATATGACCATGCCATTCGGAGTACTGTTTGAATTGCCGGTTGTAGTCATGTTCTTGACATCACTAGGAATACTTAACCCATATGCCCTTGCAAAAATTCGAAAATATGCATACTTTATTCTTATTGTTATTGCCATTGTTATTTCCCCGCCTGACTTTATGTCAGATTTCCTTGTTGCCATTCCGTTATTATTCTTATATGAAATTAGCATCAACTTATCAAAAATTGTCTATAAGCGCAAATTAAAGAAGGAACAGCAATGGGAAGAACAGAATGATTACGAACCTTTAGACGAAAATTAATGGGTCTGAAGTAATTTTACGGGCATTTGAAGAAAAATTATGCGAAAAAATATTTTCATATACACATATTTAGACACCTTTCGAGAGCAAAATTCATGTATAATATAGTCAAACGGGTAAAAAAGAGGATTGATATTTTGCTATTTAAAAGCCTGGAGTTCAAAAATGCTGTTGGACAGAAGGTTAAGATTACGGAAATTCCTGTATTAGAGAGAAATAGCCCATTTTACTTCATGATTCAAGTCCGTTTGCAAACTTTCATGACATCCCTCTATAAGGATTCCAAGAAAGTTATGAAGAATCACTCTTTTCGAGAGTATTTAAAAAGAGTTTTAAAATGGCCAGTGTATGAGGAGCTATTTAAGACTCCAGAATTAAAAAATAACGCTTGAACTATTTTTGAGTATCGGCTTAGCAGCTGGTACTCTTTTTATATTGAAAAAAAACCTAAGCGACTATCGCTTAGGTTGAGATTAGCTTGGAAATGGGGTAGGGGTTGGTTCCGCATATCCTTCTTTGTACTTATCATCAATGTATTGGCGAATCTCTTTTATCGATTTTCCATCTTTGTATTGAATAATGCTTTCAGCAGCTGTTTCTAAACAAACGCCACAGCGTGTCCCATGGTCATCCCAGACAACTTCACCAGATTGTTTATTTTCATATACAAAACAATCATAATTATCCTTATGACCTCCTGATTCTCCGCATCCGCAATAACATGGGATCGCCTCTAATAAATCCTTGTGCTGGGCAGCTGCCCCGTATATGATTTGCATTTGCTCGGGCTTTTCATTCAGAAAATCCGGAAGCACTTCATTTGATTTTGTCAATTCGCGCAAGTCTCCATTTTCTGCATGGAAAGTATGAACACTCTCATCCTTATTTGAACCGGCAGATTCTTCTATTTTGGATGAGCAGGCCGATAATAGGGAAAGTATGCCTGCAACGGTTAGGAAATATGTAATTAATTTAATCCTCATTAAATCACCTAAATTCAAATTATTTTACTGGAATCTATCCATTCTACTATATCATAATTTATTTAGAAATCTAAAAATGATCCCCATGGTTCATTGATTTGTCATATATAATAGGTAGTAGTACGCAAATATTGTAACAATTACTAGACTTTAAAGGAATTTTGCTAATCTTTGTCGAAAATATTAAATGTTTCAGAATATAAGGATTCGGTGACTGACTTATGAAGGATCATATTAATAATTTACCTTTGTCCAGAAAAGTTTTTCTATTCTCGTTTTTAATAAGTTTAATTCTAGTTTCAATTACAATTGGAATAAGTTTAATCCTGCAAACTAACCAGATGGAAAAACAGATGAAATATCGTGTTGCTGAAATGTCAACATTATGGAGTACGACTTTCAATGCGAAGGATATTAAAAGGATAAATGATGATAGAAATACAGAACATCCTATATTTCAAAATATTACTGAAAAGCTGTCACTTGTAAATGAGAAGGCACCTAATACAAATGCCATTCTTCTATCAACGGATGTTATGAATGAGGATGAAATTTTTATTCTGGCCACTTCCAAAAGCCATAAAAAGATCGGGCTTCTCCCATTTTCTTATCATGAGGCGGTTAAGGTGTACTTAGACGGTTATAAGAAAGCTATTTCGTCAAAAAAAGTCATAGCTACTGAAGTGTACGAGGATAAATATGGAACTTGGATATCAGCTTTTGTTCCAATTCTAAAAGATAATGTGGTTGCCGGTGTTATCAGCTTTGATATAAACGCACACCTTATCAGGGAATACCGAAATAAGATGTCAGCCTATTTAATTGCCCTCTTGCTTCTGATGACAGTCAGTGGTTATTTAATATTAAAAAGAGGCTTGAAAAAAGTATTGTATCCGGTTAATGAAATAATCGTAGGCTTTAATGAAGTAAGCAATGGAAATTTCAATGTGAAATTAAAGTCTCCAAACCAAGCTGATTTGGGTATTTTAGCAGAACGATTTAATAATATGACGAGTCAGCTATCCTTGCTTTTTGATCGTTTATCTGCCACCTCTGTGGAGTTTGGAACGACTCATAAAAATGCTGTTTCCATGCACAGATTTGAAGAAGCTATAGATGAAATGGAACAAATCTTACATAAAACAAAAATTCTGCGAGAACTTCAAAGAGCAGAAAAAATGAATGCAATTGGGCAGCTTGCAGCCTCTGTTGCCCATGAAATAAGAAATCCTATGACGGTTGTCAAAGGATTCCTGCAAATCTTTTTGGCTAAAGATCAAATGAGCGATGAAGAGCGTATGTATATTCGATTAATGATAGAAGAAATGAGTCGTGCCGAAACGATTATCAATGACTATCTTTCTTTAGCAAAGCCAGATATTGAACATACCGAAAAGGTGGATGCAGCCGAAACAGCTTCAAAGGTACTGGACCTGATGAATTCATATGCCATGATGTCAAAAAATATTATGGTCGTTCCTACTTTGAATGAAGGGGTTTTTATTCAAGGGAATATTAGCGAGCTAAAGCAAGTACTGATTAATATTTTAAAGAACGGAATCGAAGCTATGAAGGTCGGAGGTACATTAAGTATTTCGGTTTATAATGATGAAAAGTATGGAGTTTTTGAAATAAGTGATACAGGAATTGGAATGAGTGCGGAAGAACTAGAACGGTTAGGGACGGCATTTTATTCATTAAAGGAGAAAGGAACAGGAATCGGATTAATGGTCTGTTACCAAATCATTGAAAGAATGAAAGGGAAAATTGAAGTGCAAAGTCAAAATGGGAAGGGAACAACCTTCAAGATTTTTATTCCTTTAGTGGATGATCATGCAGAATAACAATAAGTACTCCTAGCAATTGATCCTACCCTGAAAATTGGATGTTTCTTTCTAATTATTCAAGCTATGTGAATATGATAAATAGCAGGGGGGATTCATGATGGGGATGAAAAATGTCCTTATATTTAGCGATTATGGGATTGATGATATTGTAGCAATGTTATTTGCTTATTTTTGCCAGGAAATTAATATTGTTGGGATAGTTGCAGATTATGGAAATGTGTCAAGAAAAGATGCGATTCGAAATGCGGCTTACTTGCAGGAAGTAACAGGTATTAAAAATATCCCTATTTTTGGAGGGGCTGAATTGCCGCTAACAGGTGAAATGCCTGAATATGTTCCAGAGGTGCACGGACTTGAAGGGCTAGGTCCCATAGTGCCTAATCTCGATGTAAATGAAAATTTATTTGAAAATTTTTATGAGGTAAAATTTCTGATTGACAAGTACAAACATAACATCACGATTGTCAATATTGGCAGAATATCCTCTTTGGCAACAGCTTTCATATTGTCCCCGCGAATAATGGAACAGGTAAATGATTATTACATTATGGGCGGGGCCTTTTATGTTCCTGGGAATGTGACGCCAACTGCTGAGGCTAATTTTTTGGGTGATCCATATGCTGCAAGAATTCTCATAAATAATTCACATAAGAAAATTCATCTTTTTCCTTTAGATGTAACAATGTCTGCTATTATTACACCAGCTATTATTGATTCGCTTCACCAATATTACCTTTCAACTAATAATAAAATAGGCCTTTTAGTAAAACCAATGGTCGATTATTATTATTCCTTCTACCAAAAATCTAACCCAGGCATTAGCGGAAGTCCTTTACATGATGTTTTATCTCTGTGGGCATTACTGGAAAGCTCAGAAATTAAATATGCAGAGGTACCTATTCAAGTAGTTGTTGAAAAAGGGATTGCATTTGGGCAAAGCATCGGAGATTTTCGGAAGAAGCCTGATTTACAATCAAAAGATTATAAAATTCATAAGGTTGCTGTTCAGTTTAACTATTCAGCATTTATTAAATCATTCTATGACATAATGAGAACACCAGTAGATGGAATTCTTGAAAAATAAAATGGAATCTGCATAATGTCACAGGTTTGCCATATTTTTTTCTTTCTTCTTTCTCTTCTGTCTGCTAGAATAGGTTCGAATATATAGAGGAGCGGATACAGAAATGAAATCTAGAGTCATGACAATCATCATATCGATCTTAACAATCTTTCTTCTGTCGGCTTGTGGCAATAGTGAAATAAAAGATGCCAAAAACTGGCCAGTTGCCGATTTTACTTTTACAGATCAAAATAATATATCCCTTGGACTATCCGATTTAAATGGAAAGGTTTGGGTAGCTGATTTTATCTACACGAACTGTCCTGATGTTTGCTTACCAATGACTTTTAATATGGCTAAGCTGCAGGAC
>NZ_JBALOW010000030.1:0-20247 GCF_036965085.1 Bacillus sp. JJ1532 | reverse complement strand
AGCTGCAGGACTTGGCGAAGAAAGAGAAAATCGAGAATATCGAGTTTGTTTCCTTCAGTGTAGATCCGGAAATCGATACCCCAGAGGTTTTAACGAAGTATGCGGGTAATTTTGACGTGGATTTTAATAATTGGCACTTTTTAACTGGCTATAAACAAGAGGAAATTGAGAAATTCGCCATGGATAATTTTAAAACTATTGTTAAAAAGCCTGAAAATAACCCTGATGTTATTCATCAGACATATTTTTATTTAGTTAATCAAGAGGGGAAGATCATGAAATTATATTCCGGCCTTGAAGACATCCCTTTTGAAGAAATTATTAATGACATTAAGACTTTACAATAGACCTTTCATAGGTCTATTTTTTTTGTCATGAATATAGATGAACGTGTTATAATAATCAATACGGTAAATAGACGTACCCCCACCTGAAGGATGTCTACGATTTTAAAAAGGCGGGTGAATACATGAGATTCATATTCCCCATGTTCATTATGAGCATACTAATTCTTGCTTCATGCAATATTCAATCCTCTTCGGAAATTGGTAAACTAAATCAAGCAAAACAAACCGTCCTGACGTCAAAAAATATGCCGGCTGAGGATTTTATTCCCCATGACATCACAATTGTATCTGCTGGAGACTCACTAACTGAAGGTGTAGGGGACAGCACAAATAGAGGTGGCTATATTCCATACTTAAAAGAAAAATTAGAGGATGATAAGGGAATAAGCGATGCTCATTTTTATAATTTTGGTGTCAAAGGCAATCGTTCAGATCAGCTCTTAAAAAGACTAGATTCAAATAAGATTAAGACTGCAATTGGAGAAGCAGATATCGTCATTGTAACAATAGGCGGAAATGATATGATGAAGGTCGTCCATGAAAACTTTTCAAGTTTAAATTTGAAGGCCTTTCAAAAACAAAATCAACTATTTAAAGATAATTTGGATGATACGCTCGTCAAGATTCGAAAGGAAAACCCTAGTAGCCTTGTTGTTTTGGTTGGATTATATAATCCATTCTTTACTTGGTTTGCTAATATTAATGAAATTAATGAGATTGTTGATGAATGGAATACTGAGAGTAAAGAAATCCTTGAAAAATATCCAAATACGTTTTTTGTAGAAATTGATGATCTTTTTCAAAAAAATGCGGAAGATTTACTCTTTAGAGATTATTTCCATCCAAATGATAAAGGCTATGAACTTATTGCTGGCCGTGTTTATGATAAGTTGAAAGAAGAAGCTTTAACTAAGCTATCAGAAAGATTTTACACAGTGGGGAATGGAGAGAATTGAAATTGAAGGAACAAAAATGGAAAAAACTCTTTTTCCTTTTATTGGTGATTAATATAATGGTCATCGCAGTGTTATTGGCGGTTGTCAATTCTCCTGTTGAAGATGATCATTATTCACCACAAAACATTGATTTAAATGCACATGTGCCATTTAGAATTCAAACTGATAAGGCAGACTTAAATCAAGTAATCAACCATTATCTTGATAAGGAAGGATTAACGGGGCCAATTGACTACCAAATTTTCTTAGGTAATGAAGTTGAGTTATATGGGTCTGTTCCAGTATTTAGTCAAGAAATACAAATGAAGCTTACATTTGAACCGATTGCTTTAGATAATGGGGATATTCTTCTACAGCAGAAGTCAATTTCAGTCGGTCAGCTTCAATTACCAGTATCTTATGTTTTAAAGTTTGTAAAGGAGAAATATAAAGTGCCCAATTGGGTTACAATACAGCCAAACGAGGAAAGAATTTATGTTTCATTACAAACAATGAAATTGAAAAGCGATATTCATGTAAAGGTTGATGAATTCGATTTGAAAAATGATGATATTCGTTTCACGCTGCTCGTACCGATTAAGTAATAATAATCGATCAAAAAGCATAATGCAAAGGCAGGTCTACCTTTGCATTATGCTTTTTTAATTTTTAACGATGACAACTTCAAGTCCGGGTTCGCTCGTAATGGAACCAACGATAAGGATGGAATATGCCTTGTTGGGCTTTAATTGTAGTTGTGGAATTGGCAGGGCAATATTAGAGGACCCAGCAATTCTTGCTTCGAGGTCCACTGTCGCAGGAGTCAGTCTAATATAGCTTGTATGTTTACGGAAGGATATATTAGAAAAGATAACATCTCTATCCTTAACAGCGATATCTAAGGCAGGTGCATCCGGAGAAAGATGAATGAATCTAATCTTTGTTTCACCTCTAGGCACACGTGGGTCGTCCTCAAGGGCAAGCCACTTCAGATTCTTTACATGTCCAGAAGGAATTAAGGTATAATGTTTTCCTTGCTCAATCGTTACTTTTCGGCTAAGGACGGTCGAAACCATATTGCCTGTTGGATAAATATCAATTTGATGTTTGCCTGCAGGCAAAGAAAGGTAATTACTAACTTCTTTATGAGAGAAATCCTTTAATATCCGAATGCCATCAATATAGATATCTACATTAGGGGCATCAATGGAAGCATGGATGAAACGCACTCTTCCTTGAACGTTTCTATCTTGTTGGTTGGGCAATGTATGAGTACGCATCATTTGAGCTGCCATATTCATATAGTGCAAATGCTTCTGATAATAAGCAATGTGGTTGGAAGGATTTATATATTTATAATAATTTGCAAGCAGGTCATAATTACTAGCCTTTTGTAAAAAATCATGATAATTTTGATTTCGAGACATACCCCTCGCTCCTATCTAGATGTGTATACGTCTATAACTTATGCGAAAGGGCATAGGTTGGTGTCATCTCCTTGTTATTTAACAATCATTTAGGCATAACCAATTTTGGATGCAAAAACACTTTACAAATGGTTAGAAGTTCCATATAATAAAATTAATTAGATGAAAGGCGGGTGAAGTGCAATGACAAAATTATTAATTGTAAGCAATCTCATTGTTTCTAATATTTGCACAGCCCAATCTAATTCTGTTTAATGTGATAGGAATGTTCTTTTTCTATGCTTATTAAACCATGGGCTGTGGTGCCTATGGTTTTTTTATATTTTATTTGCATGGAGGAAGAAAACTTGAATTTAAATTTAATTGGTTTTAATGATTTTTTTGAAAAGGAATTTGAAGCATACAAAATAGAGGGCTATTCAGTAGGACGCGTTTCACTTGAACATAAAAGAATGTATCGGGTTTGGACGGAGGAAGGCGAATTATTGTGTGAAGTGGCTGGAAAGTTTGCTTATATGGCAGCTTCTAGAGAAGATTACCCTGCAGTTGGAGATTGGGTCGTTTTGAAAGCTCGTCATGATGAAGGTCGTGGCACCATTCATAAGGTGCTGCCAAGAAAAAGTAAATTTTCAAGAAAAGCAGCCGGTGAAAATACAGAAGAGCAAATTGTCGCTACGAATGTGGATACAATCTTTCTTGTAAATTCTTTAAATGATGATTTAAACTTACGCAGAATCGAAAGATATTTGCTTTTATCATGGGAAAGCGGTGCAAATCCAGTTATTGTTTTAACGAAAGCTGATTTATGTGATGATCTTGAAGGAAAGTTTTCTGAAGTAGAAGGTATTGCAATGGGTGTACCGATTGTTTCGGTTAGTGTGCTGGAGGAAAAAGGAATTGAAGGTCTACAGCCTTATCTTCTCCCAGGAAAATCTATTGCACTGCTCGGCTCATCAGGTGTTGGAAAATCAACCTTAACGAATTATCTGTTAGGTGATGAAAAGCAAAAGGTACAGGATATTCGTGAAGATGATGATAAGGGACGGCATACGACAACCCACCGAGAGTTAGTTCTGCTGCCAGGTGGAACAGTGTTAATCGATACCCCGGGAATGAGGGAGCTTCAGCTTTGGGAAAGTGCTGATGGATTGTTGGAAAGCTTTACAGATGTTGAAGAGATAGCAGAGCAATGTAAGTATCGGGACTGCAGCCATACTCGAGAGCCGGGATGTGCTGCTGCACTTGCTATTAATAATGGTTTGCTCGATAGCAATCGTCTTGCGAGCTATAAAAAGCTGCAACGGGAATTGGCTTATTTAGAAAGAAAACAAGATCAGCGGGCACAGCTGGAAGAGAAGAAACGCTGGAAAAGCATAAACATAAGCATGAAAAATTCAAAAAAGAAAATGTATTAATGGTTAGTGAATGAGATCTCAGTTTATGAGGTCTCTTTTGCATATTTGGAGGAAATTCTTTTATTCTTATGTGTAACTTTGAAAAAATAGGCAAATACCCGTACAGGTCAAGCTCCCAATTCATAAGGTAATATGGAAAAATGCCTTAAAAAAGATGAGGAGTGAAGGAATATGTATTATGGAAGTGGCTTTGGTGCAGATCCTTGCTATCCTGGAACCGGATATCCAGTAGCAGGTGCCTTTGAACCTGGTTATCCTGGTTATGGATATCCAGTAGGGGGTGCCTTTGCTGGACCAGTAGGCGGATGTGGCTTTGGAGGCGGTTTTGCCTTAATTGTTGTATTGTTTATTCTATTAATCATCATCGGTGCCAGCTGTTTTAGTTTTTGTTAAGACATCTAATATATTCAAGACTGTCTTCGGATTCGGAGCGGTCTTTTTTTATTTTACCTCCCTGTTTCTATCTGCCTATTTTATTTTCGTTTTCTCCATGAAAGATTCAAACATTCTTCTCATATAATCTAGTATTGTCCTAAACGTAAGAATTTGCTTTCTCAAGTGGATGGAGGGGGAGGGCTTATGAATAAGTCCAATTTAATTAAACCAGTGCTGGAGAATGAATATCCAGTGATTGATTATGGCAAAGGAATATACTTATACGATCAAGATGGGAAGGAATATTTGGATGCATCATCTGGTGCCATTACAGCAAATATCGGTCATGGGGTAAAGGAAATTATTGATGCCATGCATGAGCAGGCTAAACGGGTTTCATTTGTCTATCGGTCACAGTTTACGAGTAATGCAGCCGAAAATCTTGCACGAAAAATTGCGGAGCAAACAATTGGAGACTTAAACTGGTGTTTTTTTGTAAATAGCGGTTCAGAGGCAACGGAGACAGCAATGAAAATTGCTATTCAATATTGGCAAGAAAAGGGAAGCAACACAAAGACAAAGGTATTATCAAGATGGATGAGCTATCATGGGATTACTTTAGGAGCCTTATCCATGTCGGGGCATACAGGCAGAAGGGCAAGATTTATTCCGCTTCTTGAAGATTTTCCGGTTATTCATCCTCCATATTGCTATCGCTGTCCATATAATCGAGAGGCGCCAGACTGCGGGTATGTTTGTGCACATGAGCTTGATACAGTGATAAAACGTATAGGCGCCGAACATATTGCAGCCTTTATTGCTGAACCGATCATTGGAGCTTCTGGTGCTGCTATTACCCCTCCAAAAGGCTATTATCAGGTCATTAAAGAAATTTGTGATAGAAACGGGATTCTTTTTATTGCGGATGAGGTGATGACTGGATTTGGCAGAACGGGTACGATGTTAGCCTGTGAGCATTGGGGCATAGAGCCCGATATTGTTGCATTAGGGAAAGGAATGGGAGCTGGCTATGCCCCAATAGCAGCTGCTTTAGTAAGTGAACGGGTGATGGAGCCCATCCTCTCTGGTTCAAAAATAGTTATGAGCGGACATACTTTAAGTGCAAACCCCCAGTCATGTGCAGTTTCTCTAGCTGTACTTGAATACTTAGATAAAAACGAAATTATTAAAGAAGTTGATCAAAAGGGTAATTACTTAATAGAAAAGCTTGCTAAATTACAAGAAAAGTTCCCGTTTATTGGAGATATTCGTGGAAAAGGGCTTATGGTCGGGTTGGAATTTGTCCAAAATCTTGAAGATAAAACACCTTTCCCGCGATCCCTTCTATTTACGCAAAAATTAATCCAGCTTGCGCAAATTTGTGGGTTGATTATCTATCCGGCAGGTGCAGGCATAGATGGAATGAATGGGGATGCGGTTTTAATTGCACCTCCTCTTACGATTACTTTCCAAGAAATAGATGAATTACTAAAGCGTTTACAAATCACTTTTGAATCATTTGTCGAACAATATTTATCAACTGAGGAAGGATGCGGGTAATGGATAACTCCTTCAAAAAAATAATATCGATCGAAGCAGCATTAGAGTATTTCACCGATGGGATTACCATCTTGTTTGGCGGCTTTGGAGGAATAGGCTCTCCTCCAACGATTATCGATGGGATTCTAGAGAAGGGAATAAGAAATCTTACATTGATTGGAAATGATACTGGATTTCCTCATATTGGGATAGGGAAAATTGTTAGCCAAGGGAGAGCTCGGAAAATTATTGCTTCCCATATTGGATCAAATCCTGTTGCTGGACAATTAATGACAGAAGGAAACCTAGAGGTTGAATTTTCTCCACAAGGAATTCTTGCAGAGAGAATAAGAGCTGGTGGAGTGGGATTAGGTGGAATTCTATCAGATATTGGGATAGATAATGAAATGGTATCCAGCAATAAGCAGAAAATCATTATCGGCAATAAACCATATCTAGTCGAAACAGCATTAACCGGTGATGTGTCCATCGTATTTGCAAAGAAAGCCGACTCGTTCGGAAATCTCATCTACGATAAAAGTGCACGTAATACAAATCCCCTTGTCGCAATGGCAGGAGACATAACCATTGCCGAGGTGGAGGAAATTGTCCCTGTTGGAAGCCTAGATCCAGATGAAGTGGTAACACCAGGAGTTTTTGTTGATTATATTGTTCCTTCTAAAGGAGTGAATTGGAAATGGGCATGGGAATAGATATTCGCAATAGAATTGCTAAGCGTGCAGCAGAGGAGATTAAAGATGGAATGGTCGTGAATCTAGGTATTGGCATTCCATCCCTTGTCCCTAATTATTTGCCTGAACAAATGAACGTTATTTTTCATGCGGAAAATGGCATCACTGGTATGGGGCCAAGCCCAATAAAAGGGGAGGAGGATGAGAATCTTTGTAATGCTGGCGGGTTTCCAGTAACAGTTATCGAAGGTGCCTCCTTTTGTGATAGTGCTATTTCCTTTGGCATGATCAGGCGAGGAAGAGTGGATATGACCATCTTAGGATCACTAGAAGTAAGCGAAAAAGGCGATTTAGCCAATTGGATCGTTCCTGGTAAGAAGGTCCCTGGAATGGGCGGGGCAATGGAACTCGCCCAAAAGGCCAAAATAGTTATTGTTGTAATGAGTCATACGGATAAGCATGGAAAAGCGAAAATAGTGAAGAAATGCTCCCTTCCATTAACCTCTTCAAGCTGTGTTAACATCATTATTACAGAGATGGCTGCCTTTCAAGTGACGGCAGAGGGGCTAGTGTTAACCGAAATATTCTCACCATATACAATTAATGAAATAAAAGCAAAAACTGGCTGTGAATTTCAAATAAGCGATCACCTTAGATTCATAGATTAACAATAACAAGCAGAATTTGGTAGCATAGAGAGGAGCGGTGGGATGCAAGGAGGAATAAAGGAATGGCTGAACAGGAATCGAAAAAAAGGGATATATCTTCTTCAAAGACTTGTCCAGGAAGGCAGCATTCGCGGAAATGAAAGCAGAGCTCAGGCGATCATCATTGAAAAGTGCAGAGAGCTCGGTCTTCAAGTTGATATTTGGGAAATAGGCGATGAACAGGTAATTAATCACCCCAAATTCTGTTCTGATCGAAAGGATTTTACAGGAAATCCAAATGTGATTGGGGTCCTTAAAGGATCTGGCGGAGGAAGGTCACTCATATTAAATGGACATATCGATGTAGTTCCAGAGGGGGACCGGAATGATTGGATTCATGACCCTTTTAGTGGCCACATCGAAAATGGAAAATTATATGGCAGAGGATCGACTGATATGAAAGGGGGCTCTGTGGCACTGCTTCTCGCTATAGAGGCCATCATCAATCTTGAGATACAGCTTAAAGGGGATGTAATTTTTCAAAGTGTCATTGAAGAAGAAAGCGGGGGGGCTGGAACTCTGGCAGCTGTGTTAAGAGGGTACCAGGCAGATGGTGCCATTATCCCTGAGCCGACAAATATGAAGCTGTTTCCAAAACAGCAAGGATCCATGTGGTTTCGCATCACAGTAAAAGGACGTTCAGCCCATGGTGGAACTAGATATGAAGGAGTAAGTGCGATAGAGAAAATGGTGCTTGTCATTCATAAATTACAAGAATTGGAGAAAAGAAGAAATGAGAAAATATTAGACCCCCTTTATCAGCATATACCAATCCCAATTCCTATTAATATTGGAAAAATTCACAGCGGAGAATGGCCATCCTCTGTTCCTGATATTGCGATCATTGAAGGAAGAATGGGCGTTGCCCCTCATGAACAAATGGAGGATGCTGAGAAGGAGCTGGTAGATGCCTTAGAGGAATTGGTTAAGAAAGACCAGTGGCTAAATGAAAATCGGCCAAAAGTTGAGTGGTTTGGCGGCAGATGGCTGCCAGGAAATTTAGATGAAAATCATCCTCTAATGGAAACAATTTCGGAAGCATTTGAACAAGTAAAAACGACAATGCCGATTATTGAGGCATCTCCATGGGGAACAGATGGCGGAATCCTTTCGGTTGTAGGTAACACGCCTGTCGTTGTATTTGGTCCAGGGGTCACCGCGGCTGCCCATGATGTAAATGAGTATATTTCCATTGACGAAATGTTTGAAGCTGCGGAAATCATTGCCTTATCGATCATTAATTGGTGTGGGGTTTACGAGGAAATGGCATAAAAAATTTATTTTAAAGGGGCCGGAGGCGGGGCCCCTTTTTAGAAATGAGGAATGTATTATGGAATCAATTGCTGAAGTGCAATTGATTAAAAATGAAAATTATACGATGAAGGTGTATATTGATTTGTTTAATAAACGAATTCGTGTAGACGATATATATGGAGATATTTTACAAGTAATGGCGAAAGCTGAAGAAATGGCAAAAGAGCTGCAAGTGGAAAAATTGATTCTGAAGGGAAGAAGAGAACAATTCCCCTTGCTGATTATGTACGGTTATTCGTGTGAAGCGATGATTGACCGCTATTTTCTGGGCTCTGATATGTTTTTTTTCTGCAAATATTATACAACTGAGAGAAGGACAAGCGCTCAATGGCTAATAGAAGATTCCATTACAGAAAACGTCATTAAGCTTGAACAATACTTAAAATCAGTGAAGCCGCCACAGGAATATATACTTAAGAAGCTAAGCCCAGAAGATGCAAAAACACTTGCAGCACTTTATCAAGAAGTGTTTCAAATTTATCCAACACCCCTTAATGATCCAAATTATATTATTGAAACGATGAAAGAAGGAACAATCTATTATGGCTTCCTGTTCAATGGCAAAATTGTAAGTGCCGCCTCGGCTGAAGTGAATGACTTTTACAAAAATGCAGAATTAACCGATTGTGCGACATTGCCTCAACATCGAAAGCATGGTCTCATGAAAATTTTATTAGAAAAGCTTGAAATTGAATTGAAAGCGAATGGGGTGTACTGTGCCTATTCGATTGCAAGGGCATTATCATTCGGAATGAATGCAGCACTTCATCAGCTTGGTTACTGCTATAGGGGCAGGCTTACAAATAATTGCTATATTTTCGACAAGCTTGAGGATATGAATGTATGGGTAAAGGACCTTTCTCTAAATAGATGAATTTCATATGATTCTCAGGTGTTGTAAATTGTAAATGCCAAATTTTCGGCAGCAAAATGACTAATTTTAGGCACATGCTCATATATATTAGCGGGGAGGGGATGAGGATCACTGAAATACATGTGAAATCAAGAGAGGTTCTCTCTGCAATATTGAACGGAATAGATGAGGGAATTCATGTAGTAGATATAGACGGGAAGACGATTTATTATAATGAAATTGCCGCGAAGCATGATGGAATGAATGTAGATGAAGTATTAGGAAAGCCGCTGTTAACAGCATTTCCTTCATTAACTGATCAAACAAGTACACTATTAAAAGTAATCAAAACAAATAAGCCCATTTATAATCAATCACAGTCATATGTTAATGCACATGGCCACCAAATCGATACGATAAATACAACATTGCCTATTAGAGTAAATGGGAAAACGGTTGGTGCAGTTGAAATTGCAAAAGATTATTCCAGACTAAAGCTCCTTTCTGAGAGCTTAATTGATTTACAGAAAAAGATGAAGTCTGCTGCGAAGAGTAAAAGAAAATCTTCTAGCAGCACGCAATACACACTAGATAATCTAATAACTGTGAGTCCTGAGCTTATTGAAGTTAAACATGAGGCTAAGAAGCTGGCAAAATCAGACTCTCCCATCATGGTATTTGGTGAAAGCGGCTGTGGGAAGGAGCTATTTGTACAAGGAATTCACCATGCATCATTAAGAGCCAATGGTCCATTTATTGCTCAGAACTGTGCGGCTATTCCGGAATCATTGCTGGAAAGCATTTTATTCGGTACTTCTAAAGGCAGTTATACAGGTGCTGTTGACCGTTCTGGTTTGTTTGAGCTTGCAGATGGAGGCACGCTTTTTTTAGATGAAATTCATACAATGCCTATTGAACTCCAAGCAAAGCTTCTTCGTGTTTTGGAAGATGGGCATGTGAGAAGGGTTGGAAGTACAGAGAGTACCTTTGTTGATGTTCGAATTATTGCAGCGATGAATATTCATCCTCAAAAGGCTATGGAGAGTCAGCAAATAAGGGATGATCTTTTCTATCGATTAAATGTTTTAACCTTCAGATTGCCACCATTAAGGGAAAGGAAAGAAGATATCATATATCTGCTTGATCACTTTGTTTCATTCTTTAATAAGGTATTAAAGAAAATAGTTAAAGGTGCGGACAATCAAGTTCTTGAACGATTCCTTGCCTATAAATGGCCGGGGAATGTTAGGGAATTTAAGCATGCCATTGAATACATGATGAATGTATGTGAAGGAGATTTTCTGACCACGGATGACCTCCCTGTGATGATGAAGCAAAACTACCGCACGTTGAAAATAGACGAGAAAAATCACAGCTTATCCTTAAGAGATAATTTGCAGAAGCTTGAAGAAAAGCTTATTCTGGACGCTCTTAAGAAATCAGATGGTAATGTTAAACAGGCTGCAAAGCTCTTGGAAATTCCCAGACAGACCTTACAATACAAGATGATAAAGCTCGAAATAAACAAGGTTCACCAGCTTTAACCATATCCTCAACGAATGCCGGATTATCGGCATTTTTTTCTTGTTCTCTTTGCTGAAAAATGCCCCCTCAAAAAAAATCCATAGCTCTAAGCCTTAATAATACAGGACCTATTAAGCCAATTAGGCATAAATTGTATGAGGATTTAATAATTTGGCACAGTACTTGCATGTTTAGTTAATAAGAAATTTTTGAGGAGGAGTACGATGAAATCATTTTTATATAAGCCTGATCGCCATTGGAAGGATATTGAGCTTTGGAAAGATGTAACTGAAGAGCAATGGAACGATTGGTTATGGCAATTAACAAATACTGTCCGTACGGTTGATGATTTAAAGAAAGTTATTAATCTTACCCCTGCTGAAGAAGAAGGAGTGAGAATTTCAACTAAGACTATTCCTTTGAATATTACTCCTTACTATGCTTCATTAATGAATCCAGATGATCCCCGCTGTCCGATTCGGATGCAATCAGTACCCATTTCACATGAAATTTACAAGACGAAATATGACCTAGAGGATCCGCTCCATGAAGATGAAGACTCACCAGTTCCCGGACTAACGCATCGTTATCCAGACCGTGTTCTCTTTCTTGTGACCAATCAATGCTCCATGTATTGCCGCTATTGTACGAGACGCCGTTTTTCCGGACAGATTGGAATGGGTGTTCCTAAGAAACAGCTGGATGCAGCGATAGACTATATTAGAAATACCCCACAGGTTAGAGATGTTCTCATATCTGGCGGTGATGGGCTTTTGATTAATGATAATATATTGGAATATATTTTAAAAAACCTGCGCAAAATTGATCATGTTGAAATTATTCGAATTGGAACAAGAGCGCCTGTCGTGTTTCCACAAAGAATTACCGAAAACCTCTGCAATATTTTGAAAAAATACCACCCAATCTGGCTAAATACTCATTTCAATACATCGATTGAAATAACAGAAGAATCGAAAAGGGCCTGTGAGATGCTGGCAAATGCTGGTGTACCGGTTGGAAATCAATCTGTGATACTAGCTGGAATAAATGACAGTGTACCAATTATGAAGAGACTTATGCACGACCTCGTAAAAATTAGGGTCCGTCCATATTATATTTACCAATGTGATTTGTCTGAGGGAATCGGACATTTCCGTGCACCGGTTTCAAAGGGGCTTGAGATTATTGAAGGTCTTCGAGGGCACACATCAGGTTATGCTGTTCCAACCTTTGTCGTTGATGCTCCCGGAGGCGGTGGGAAAATAGCCCTGCAGCCAAATTATTTAATATCACAAAGTGCAGATAAAGTAGTTCTCCGAAATTTTGAGGGTGTTATTACGACTTATCCAGAACCAGAGAACTATGTTCCAGGTCGCGCGGAAGGATACTTTAAGGAAGTGTATCCAGATATGGAAGAGAAGCGATCAAAGGTTGGTATTGCAGCATTAATGAATGATCAGAAATTTAACCTTGTCCCTGAAGGCTTAGTACGACTTGAGCGCCGGGAAAAATATGAGCATGATCCATCACACGTATCATTAAAAGATAAAAGAGAAAAGCGGGATCAGCTAAAAGAGAAGAAGTTCATGGCACAGCAAGTGAAGCAAAAACCTGTTGATTCAGAAATAAAAGCAATTGCGAGCGAATAGGAGGGGGGAATTTAGTGAAGGATACATGTGCCTGGTGTGCTAGTGAAAAGATTAATACCGGAAACGGGGATGTTTATTGGGAGCTGCCCGATGGTTCAAGAGCGATAAAAATTAGTGAGGTCCCAACCGTCTTTTGTAGCGATTGTCAGATGGAATACCAAACAGATCAGCTAGTTAAAGAAATTGATGACCAATTGTTCCTTATCAATACGAGAGAGATCGGCCAAGAAACAACTTTTACAAATTTAATGGCGCATCCTAGATTATTGAAAAGAAATTATTTTGATTTTTCAACGTAATTTGTGATTTATCGCAGATTAACGGGCTGTAAGATCCCCACTTCAAGAAGTTAAGTAAAAAATTCTAAGTGGGGGATCAACAGCCCGTAAAGGCCCGATTATAGGAACACAGACTAAGAGCGCCACGTCCTGTGGCAACGTCTGTGTGACCCACATCCTGTGGGCCGCAACTAACAATCAGTGGGGATGAAGGCCGACTAAGATCGCCACGTCCTCTGACAACGTCGGCATTAGCACGTCCTGTGCGTCGGAAAACCCCCACTGATTGAAGTTTCACTTTATCTCATAGTTCACAAAGAATTCACGTTTTATACACAAACTTCGTTTCCTCTCTCTTTATAATGAATACAGGGGATATTCATTTACTTAGGGAGGAAGAATGATGGAACTAACTTTAATGCTTATGCTTGCAGTTGCTATGTTTGCTTTATTTTTCTGTGGATTTTATGCAGGTGTGATTAAAGAAAAATATGGAAAAAATTGGCTGCAAGCTGTTCCGATTACAGTAGCGATATTAATGTTTAATATTATTTGGATTCTGACTGAATTAGCTAAATCATCACGCTATCAGTAACTGCTTAGTCAGCATAGATGTTATAGCTTCACATGCACATAGGAAGAAGCAACCTAATATTAGGTTGCTTTTTCTATGGACGAAAACTCAGTTTTTCGCGTATAGTATGTATACGATATATAACAATAATAGATCATTCATTTTATTTCCAAAGAGGCGGTTATAATGGCAAAAACTTTTTATCATTTTTTAATGAAATATCGGCATCCATCACCAAAGGATCGGATTAGCCACTTTGCAAATCATGCATATTTAGATCACGACTTTCCAAAGACATCATCAGATTATCATGAAATCAGCTTATATTTAGAGTTAAATGGCGCATACATGGACGGAATGGCGGTTTTTGATGAAGCATGGGAATTATATATAATATCAGAAGGATAGGCAGGGAAACTCTTTAGGAGTAGCCCTTTTTTTGTGTTCACCTTCAATTTGTTTGACATTTCCGCTTTCTATTCATTTTTAATCAGTTTTTCTATATACGGACCGATTTTTCCTATCCTTGCATATAATATTGTAATTAAATTTCACGACTCACACCTGGAAGGATGGAGGAAATGAGCGATAGGAAAAAGTCAAAATATAATATCGGTGATACAGTCGTGATCACTATATATGGAACAGTTGGGAAAATTACAGATGTTAAATGGCTTGATGGAATGTATGTATATGAGGTGAATAAAAGCGAAGGTCTTTTTATGGAATCCAGTCTCAAAATGCTCTCTGAGTTTGAAGGAGAATTAATCGAGAAGGAGCATATTGATATAGAATACAAGTACTTTTTTGGCGATTTAGTTCAAGTAAAAGGCTATGGATCGGATCTGTTTAAGGTTGTAGGGTTTAGGACAGAAATTTGGCGTTATAAGGAAGATGCTTGGGAGGATATTATTTATGAGCTCACGAGAGTCAGTGATGGTGAATGGCTTGAGGCAGGGGAAGAAGAATTAACCATTGTTGCTGATGCGGAAAGCGCGGATGCTTTCATCCAAAAGCTTGGACTATTATATTTGCTGAATAAAAAAGAAAACCTGCCTAAATCATTAGAACAAAAAGGAGCGGCCTCCAATTTCCGAAAAACTGAAAAAGAAATACTGGCTAGTATACGTGAAAGAAAACTATTGATTGATGGTTTATTAGATATATATAATGACTACCGAATTCTATATGAAATGTTTCGTGATGAGGAATATAAACATATCATGCGAATTATTGTTAGAAAACTAAAGCAGATTTCTAGTAATGATGGAAAGAGCACCGTTTAGCTTTGATTACCGAAAATGAACAATAGATAGGCGATATATGGAACACCCAAAAATAGAATGATCTTAAACATGACTTTTAATACTTGACTGTACGACTTAATAATGATGCTTTCTTCATTGTTTACATCCTCTTTAATGACTTCAGCTAATCTAGTAATATTCATAGTTTTTCTCCTCCAATGATAGAATTCAGCACCAAAACTTTTTCTTATGGATATTTATATGCTTGTCAGCAATAAACATGTCAGGAGAAAAAAATAATTTAAAGGTAAAGCTTACTTGAAAATGATTATTGTTAGCATGAATTTTAGGAGAACGTCATACATTCTCTACAAAGGGGGCGGTGCTGTGAGAGAAATTGAGGTTATTATTGATACGGAGGAAATAGCAGATTTTTTCTTTCATGAGCTAACAAGAAGAGGTTATGTGCCTGCTGAAAATGAATTAGAGGATTTGGCAGATATCGTTTTTGATTATTTATTGCAAAAGTGCATTATCGATGAAGAAATTGACCATGATTAATATAGAAAAAATGACGAGAGTTCTCGTCATTTTTAGCTAAAAGCGAAAATAATATTTTATTACATAATGAATGATCTATTCCTTTGATTGATAGGCCTCTTTATTGACAAGATTAGGAGGCTTTTTTCCTTGTAACCCATCTGTTAAGTTTCTTGCTGCAAGCTCCCACATTTTCGTCCTCGTCTGAATACTGGCACTGCCGATATGAGGAAGAGTGACTACATTAGTGAACTGCAATAAAGAATGATCAATTGGGATGGGCTCCTGTTCAAAAACATCTAGTCCCGCACCCCAAATCATTCCCTCTGATAAGGCTTGTACAAGATCCGCTTCGTTTACAATGCCGCCTCTCGCTGTATTGATTAGTATCGCGGTCTTTTTCATTTGTTTCAATTCTTTTAATGTGATCATATTCTTAGTTTGATTAGTAAAGGGTGTAAGTACACAAACAAAATCTGATGTTTGCAATAATGTATCGAGGTCAGCATATTGAATACCAAGCTCGGCTTCTACTAACGGCTTAGGAGTTCTGCTATAATATAATATGTTCATATTAAAGCCTTTCGCTCTTCTGGCTACAGCTGCTCCAATTTCACCTAAACCAATAATCCCTAATGTTGATCCGTATACATCCATTCCAGTCAGATACATTGGTGACCATGTTTTCCAATTTCCTTCACGTAAGCTATTAGATGCTTCAATCAATCTTCTTGAAGTTGCAAGTAAAAGCGCAAATGTAAGATCAGCCGTTGTTTCAGTCAATACACCGGGTGTATTCGTAACTATGATTCCCCTAGAACTAGCTTCTTCTATTTGAATATTATTATAGCCGACAGCTAAATTGCTAATTACCTTAAGATTGCTGCCTTGATCTAGCAACTCCTTATCAATATTCTCAGTAAGTAAACTAAGCAAACCATCATATTGATGGATAATATCCATTAATTTCTCTCTTGGTATTTCTTCATCCTCTGAATCCCAAATATCAACTTGAAAGTTCTCATTTAAGTAATCTAACACATGCTGAGGAGGCTTTCGCGTAATAAATAGCTTCTTGTTAATAAAAATCATCCCCAATCAAAAAATGAAATTTATTGAAAATTTTGTTCAATTAACATTATTGTATCATTACCCTATCAATCATGTAGGTAGATAAATAAAGATTTCCGAAATAATTTTTATATTTATGAAACCTTTAAATTAGGAGATTCGTATTATTCTTGACTGAGCGACTTAATAAAGGAGGAGTATGGAATGTCATTTTTTAATAAAGTTTTGGCAAGTGTTGGAATTGGGTCAGCAAAGGTGGATACGAAGCTAGTTCAGGATACAGTTACACCAGGCGGTGAAATTAGAGGGGTTGTTGAAATTCGGGGAGGAAATGTAGAACAAAAGATTGATGCTATTTACTTGTCAATTAACACAACCTATTTGAAGGAGTCAGATGATAAAAAGTACACAGTCACAGGTTTAATTGACCGTTTTCAAATTACTGCATCATTTACTCTCCTGGCTAATGAACGTAAAGAAATCCCATTTTCCTTCATCATTCCATCAGATACTCCACTATCTATCGGTAAGACAAAGTTATGGGTTTCGACAGGCCTGGATATTAAAAATGCAGTTGATCCTACTGATAAAGATTATCTTCGGGTTGTACCTAATGAACTTATGGATTCTGTATTTCAAGCAATAAATAGTTTAGGCTTTCGGTTGAGGGAAGCAGAATGTGAATACGCATCTAGCCGTTTCCGCAGCAGATTGCCATTTATTCAGGAGTTTGAATTTGTCCCAACCTCTGGTCCATTCCGAGGCCGTTTGGATGAATTAGAAATTACCTTTTTCCCAATTTCAAGCAATGAAATTCAAATATTAATGCAGGTTGACAGGAAAGTAAGAGGATTAGGAAGCCTATTTTCCGAAGCACTTAATCTAGATGAATCACATGTGCGTTTCTCTGTAAACCGAGTGGATATACCGAATATGCAGCAAAGAATTCAATCTATCATTCAGCAATACTCATAAATTGATACAAAAAAATGAGCCCTGTGATTCAAATTAGGGCTTATTTTTTTTGAATTAACTATTCTTTAATAACGGGAGAAATAAAACTAGTAAACTTATAGCTCGGCTTTCTAAATTCTTCGTCAGATATAATGCCGTGTACGCCTAAACGTTGCATGACTGGGAATTGGTACTGCTTTTTAATTGTCCAGGAAAAAATATCAAACCCTAATAATTGTGCCTTATTAATAAAGGCTTTCGTTAATAATTGGTGATGAATGGAAAGGAAGGAGGCATAAGGCCTATATGATGCCAATTGCAGTAAATCTAAAGGCTTGTTTAATAATAGTCCAGTTGCAATGTCAGGCACAAGTTCCTTTAATTGTTTCAGCTCGTTAATGTTAAAGGATTGAACTTTTACTGTTTCCGGATCTAACCCATTATTAATATGGTCGTTTAATATATTTGATAGAATATCTATCATTCCCGGCTGTTTATCAGGAGACTTTACATCAATTAATATGCCAATTTTCTTACCAAAGATATAGAGTACTTCTTCAAGCAGTGGAATCCTTTCATCCGTGAAATCTTTCGAAAACCATGATCCCGCATCAAGCATTTTCAATTCCTTCACTGTGAAATCACCGATATACCCTGCCCCGTTAGTCGTCCTTTTTACATCCTCATCATGAATAACAACTAATTGCTCATCCTTACTTAGCCTTACATCAAGCTCAATATAATCAAAACCAAGATCAACCGCTTTTTGAAAGGAAGCAATTGTATTTTCAGGAGCATAATAGGAGGCACCCCGATGAGCAATAGACTTGAATGGGTGTAGTGGCTGCAGATAATAAAATAGGTTAGAAGTCACTAACCAAAGACCAAGAAAGATGCAGGTTAAAACAGGTCTTTTAATAGGCGAAGTTATGATCATTTCAAAGCCCCCTTTATCATATTTTTATATTATATGAAACTATCTTCTGGAATGTAAGCGCTTTCTTTAGAAGTAATCCTTTGTTCGACAAAAGTAGTATTTTTTTGATGAAGGAAACGACAAAGGAAGTATCTAATAGAAAGTGTATGTTTATCAGAAATATTTGAATATTTTATTATATTTTACTTAAAATACTCCATCTTATCAATACATGGGAAATAAATTATTTCTTGAGGAGGAATAAAAAATGTTAAAAGAATTAACTAGGGTTAAAAGGAAGGAATACGATGTCACGATATTCCAAACGCCTGAATTTCGACAAAATAAAGGATATCGACAAGTTTACCGATTAACTGTGCAGGCATCGGACCATGTTGAATGCATCAATTCGGTCTTTTCGACATTTAATGTTCACGATCGAATACCTAATGATTTTAATGGAAGATTTATTTCAACTGGGGATATTTTGAATATTGATGAAGGGCGGAAAGGGCAATATTATTTTCAATTAAAACCGGGAGGCTGGCAGGAGATTAATCGTATTCATATTAGGTAGGAAGGGGAGAGCAGCTATGCTCTCCTTATTTAATGTTAGAACCAGGACCATTTTTCCTTCCTTGAGCAGTGAATTCTTTACCGTGAGCTTCTTGTTCAGCGATAATTGCTTCTTTCGGAATGTGATTATTTTTTTTTGGTGAATTGATTCGATTTCGATGTTTTTTACCCATTTGCAGGCTCCCCTCTATTTCTTACTAATTGTTTTAACTGTTTTTGATGTATTAGGCTCTGTATTTGATCTTGATGTTGGGTTTGTTTCATTCGCGTGTTGAACAGCCTGTCTAAGTTTTTTACTCATTTTTTCCTGTGCCACTAATCAACACCTCCTGATTTGGCTAAAGATAGCTTTCCCGTAAGCGTAAAAAAAATGCTGGAGGAATAGAACGTTTTAAAGCTGGGATATATTATGGTATAGTGAGGTAGGGATTTTTACCCTTCGAGAAAATTTGGGAGGCTTAATTTATGAGTATACATATTGGTGCGAAAGAAAATGAAGTTGCTGAAACAGTCCTTTTACCTGGGGATCCTTTACGTGCAAAATATATTGCTGAAACATTTTTGGAAAATGCCAAATGCTATAATGAAGTACGAAATATGTTTGGATATACAGGTACATACAAGGGCCATCCTATCTCTGTTCAAGGAACTGGTATGGGTGTACCATCGATTTCTATCTATATAAATGAATTGATGCAAAGCTATAATGTTCAAAATTTAATCCGCGTCGGTACTTGTGGGGCTATTCAAAAGGATGTAAAGGTGCGGGATGTGATCCTGGCAATGACAGCTTCAACAGATTCTCAAATGAATAGGATTACATTTGGAGGAGTCGATTATGCACCTACAGCTAATTTTGATTTACTTAAACGTGCTTATGAAGCAGGAGTGCAAAAAGGACTTCAGCTTAAAGTTGGAAGCGTATTTACAGCAGATATGTTCTACAACGATAATTCTGAATTAGAAAAATGGGCAAAATATCAAATTTTGGCTATTGAGATGGAAACATCAGCTCTTTATACGTTAGCGGCGAAATTTGATCGAAAAGCATTGTCCGTCTTAACGGTTAGCGATCATATTTTAACCGGGGAGGAAACAACTGCTGAAGAAAGACAAACAACCTTCAATGAAATGATCGAAGTGGCTCTTGAAGCCGCGATAAAAGAATAATAAATGAATGGAACTGGTTTAGCTTTTTGAACCGGTTCTTTTTTTTGTCTAGCTCCACAAGGAACGCTTCGGCAGCATTATCATCGCACGAGTAAAAGCGATAGATTTTAGGGTGAGCACCTACCCCCGATGTACAGGACGTAC
>NZ_JBALOW010000029.1:0-68887 GCF_036965085.1 Bacillus sp. JJ1532 | reverse complement strand
ATAAAACGTTGACGTTTTTTTGTTCGTTCAGTTTTCAAAGAACTATCTTCTGGAGCGGGTGAAGGGAATCGAACCCTCATCAACAGCTTGGAAGGCTGTGGTTTTACCACTAAACTACACCCGCAATATCATTTTATTAATTCTAATGGTCGGGAAGACAGGATTCGAACCTGCGACCCCTTGGTCCCAAACCAAGTGCTCTACCAAGCTGAGCTACTTCCCGTATATGGCGCGCCCGAAAGGAGTCGAACCCATAACCTTCTGATCCGTAGTCAGACGCTCTATCCAATTGAGCTACGGGCGCATTTATTAAAGCAACTTTTATAGTATATCTTGTTTTGTTTCGAATGTCAACAACTTTTTTTGGTGCGGCCGAGAGGACTTGAACCTCCACGGGGTTGCCCCCACTAGGCCCTCAACCTAGCGCGTCTGCCATTCCGCCACGACCGCTTCATAAGAAGCGACAAAGATTATAGTACCAAACATCAAAACGAAATTCAACTGGTATTTATTGGTGCGGGTGAAGGGAGTCGAACCCCCACGCCTTGCGGCGCCAGATCCTAAGTCTGGTGCGTCTGCCAATTCCGCCACACCCGCAAATAAGAATCTTAAACAAAGAAATTAATCGCTTATCCGACTTTTTTGTTTAAGGTGGTGAGCCATGAAGGACTCGAACCTTCGACCCTCTGATTAAAAGTCAGATGCTCTACCGACTGAGCTAATGGCTCGGTATAAGATGTTGTAGTCATAATCTTGCTCCAAAGTCCTGCGGTCTTTGTCGCATTTTTTTAAAAAACCATTCGGCGAAGCAGGGCTTCGAAGATGTTTTTTTAAAAAATGGCTGGGCTAGCTGGATTCGAACCAACGCATGTCGCAGTCAAAGTGCGATGCCTTACCGCTTGGCTATAGCCCATTGAAGTTTATATGGCGGTCCGGACGGGACTCGAACCCGCGACCTCCTGCGTGACAGGCAGGCATTCTAACCAACTGAACTACCGGACCATATTAAATTTTTTATTAAAAGTGACCCATACGGGATTCGAACCCGTGTTACCGCCGTGAAAGGGCGGTGTCTTAACCGCTTGACCAATGGGCCATACATAAATATCTCTGGCGGAGAAGGAGGGATTTGAACCCTCGCGCCGCTTACGCGACCTACACCCTTAGCAGGGGCGCCTCTTCAGCCTCTTGAGTACTTCCCCATAAATGGCTCCGCAGGTAGGATTCGAACCTACGACCGTTCGGTTAACAGCCGAATGCTCTACCACTGAGCTACTGCGGAATATTTAACAAAACGCTGTGTTTTTCTCACAAAGCATCTTGTCGACTCTTACTATTATAAAAACCTAGACATTAAAAGTCAAGAAAGTTTTTTTAAAAAATCTTCTATAGTTTTATGTAAATTTATCTAATTTACTTTAGAGAAATTACCCTTGTTTTAATTCTTCAATTTTTCTTAATTTCCCTTTACACTTTCCGCAAACATATTTTTGTGTATTAATACTTCTTTTCCGTTCATATAATTGCCCGCAATCTTTGCAAGCATATATAATAACTCTTTTAAGCATGGTCTTTTTTGTGCGTTCTGGTAGAGGAGAGCAAAATCTTGGTGCTCCAACAGCTTTCATTAAAAGTCTAAAATCCCGATCTCGATGCTTGTATCCTTTTCCTTCAATATGAAGGTGATAATGGCAAAGCTCATGTTTAATAATTCCGCATAATTCCTCAAACCCGAGCTGATCTAAGTATTTCCTATTTATCTCTATATTATGGGTGTCAAGCATATAACGCCCGCCTGTCGACCTAAGCCTTCCATTAAAACAAGCTTTATGCCGAAACGGATTTCCAAAGCTTTGAAGTGAAATGTCCTCAACTAACTTTTGCAGTTCTAAGTCATCCATCCCATTTTTCCCCTCTAAATTTATGTGAACATGACAACCTATTATAGCATATGTTATATATACCTTTTCTTATTGTAATAAGTTTGATAACCATTTTAATTTTACAATTAAGAAGTTTATTCCCCTACGCTTCTTTATAGATTGTTTCAATTCCGAATTCCTATTAAGGAGGTATTCATATGCCTGGATGGTTTCTAAATCAAATGCAGAGGGCCTTTTTGGAAAAGGATCGTTCCACTATTAAGTTATTAAATCAATGTTGGTTTTTCTATAGAAAAAAACACTGCTCATAGAAATGCGGAAGCACCTTGCTTATTGACACTTCACAAACAAAATAGCGCTAGGGCGGAACCTAGCGCTTTACATCGTAAAAAATCCATTTATTCATTTGGAGCCAACATAGTTAGAGAAACTCTTCCTTTATTTTTATCAACAGAGTCGACCCAGACGGTAACAACATCGCCGACAGAAACAATATCTAGTGGATGCTTAACAAATTGGCGGCTTAATTTAGATATATGAACAAGCCCATCCTGCTTTACTCCGATATCAACAAAAGCGCCGAAGTCTACGACATTACGGACAGTCCCTTGAAGCTCCATACCCGCATTTAAATCCTCCAGCTGTAGAACATCCTTCTTTAATAGCGGTGTCGGCAAATCATCACGCGGGTCTCTTTCCGGTCTGACAAGTGCATCAATAATATCCTTAAGCGTAAGCTCTCCTATCCCTAATTCTGCAGCTGTTTCGGCAACATTTAATTTTGAAAGTGAATCCTTTAATGCTGCTGTTCCTAAATCGCTTGTTTTAAAACCTTGTTTATCAAGCAATTTTATGACCTCTGGATAGCTTTCGGGATGGATACCTGTACGATCTAGCGGTTCCTTTCCATCTATAATTCTTAGGAAACCGATAGCCTGCTCATATGTTTTCGCTCCTAGGCGCGGAATTTTTTTAAGCTGTTTGCGAGTTGAAAATTTCCCTTCTTCCTCCCGCATCTTCACTATATTATTGGCGACCGTCTTGGAAAGCCCCGCAACATATTGGAGCAAGGAAGAAGAAGCTGTATTAACATTTACACCTACTTGGTTTACAGCCGTTTCTACAACAAATGTTAAGGATTCCGATAATCTCTTTTGTGAAACATCATGCTGGTATTGCCCTACTCCAACAGACTTCGGGTCAATTTTCACTAGCTCTGCTAACGGGTCCTGTAAGCGGCGGGCAATTGATACAGCACTTCTTTCCTCTACTTGTAAATCTGGGAACTCTTCTCTGGCCAGATTAGAAGCCGAATATACACTAGCTCCCGCTTCATTTACGATAAGATAGTAAACTTCTTCTTTAAGCTCTTTTAAAATATCGGCAACAAACTGTTCAGTCTCTCGCGAAGCAGTACCATTTCCAATGGCGATCATCTTCACTTGAAACGTGTGAATGACATCAATAATTTGTGCTTTTGCCTCTCGCGCCTTCGAAACAGGAGGATGCGGATAAATGACCGCTATCTTCAGAACTTTCCCTGTTTCATCTACGACAGCAAGCTTACATCCGGTTCGATACGCTGGGTCCACTGCTAGAACAACTTTTCCTTTCAATGGCGGCTGCAGTAATAGCTTCCTTAAATTTTCTGAGAAAATCATGATAGCCTGCTCTTCTGCTTTTTCCGTTAATTCATTTCTTATTTCTCTTTCAATGGATGGCTGAATTAAACGTTTGTAACCATCCTCATAGGCCTCTTGAACAATGGACGATACTTTCGACTTTTCATTCTTAATCCACTTTTTATGTAAATATTTCAAAATAAAATCAGTATTCGGTTTAAGGCTGATTCGTAAAATCTCTTCCTTTTCACCGCGGTTTAATGCCAATGTACGGTGCGGGACGATTTTTGAAATGGGCTCTTCGTATTCATAATACATTTCAAAAACCTTTTTCTCATCCTTTGATTCGTCCTTCACTGTTGATTCAACCGTTCCAGTTTTTGCTGTTTGCTCGCGAATCCATTTTCTGCTGTCTGCATCATCGGATACCCATTCTGCAATAATATCCTTCGCGCCAGTGATGGCTTCCTCAACAGAATTTACTTCTTTTTCTTCTGAGAGGAATTCCTTTGCCTTGTCCACGGGAGATTCTGTTAATGGAAAGATTAGCATCCATTCCGCAAATGGTTCTAAGCCTTTCTCCTTCGCGATCGTTGCTTTCGTTCGGCGCTTCTGCTTATAAGGGCGATATAAATCCTCTATTTCCTGCAGCTTTTCTGCAATCTGTATGTGGTTTCTTAATTCATCTGTAAGCTTTCCTTGCTCATCAATTAATCGAATAACTTCCTCTTTTCGCTGTTCAAGATTTTGTATGTATTGCCAGCGCTCCATAATGTCACGAATTTGAACCTCGTCTAAAGCGCCAGTTTGTTCTTTACGATAACGGGCAATAAAGGGGACCGTGTTTCCTTCTTCCAGAAGGCCGATTGTGTTTCTAACTTGTTTTACAGATACCGATTGTTCTAATGCTATTTTTTCTAAAACTTGATTATTATTTACGATAGTTGTTTCCAAAATTTTACCCCCAGCCATTAAGTCTTGTTTTTCATTTTACCAAATTCTTGATTAAGTTTCATATGGGACACTCCGTCTTCAAAAAAAAAGAAGCTTACCTAGACAACTAGGCAGCCTCATACCGCAAATATTAAGTATTTGTTTAATCCTGATTGGCTGATTCTGCGTGAATAGCTTCCTGCAGTTTTTTTATAGCTCGTCTTTGGAGTCTTGAAACGTGCATCTGTGAAATTTGTAATTTTTCCCCCGTTTCCTTTTGACTCATGTTTTCTAAATATGTGTATTGGATGATTTGTTTCTCTCTCTCGGTTAGCACATGTAAAGCTTTTTCCAGTACAAGCATTTGATTGATCTTTTCATAGCCCTTATCCACCTGACCCACTATATCATGTAAGGTCACAGTTCCACCTTCTGAATCAGCATCAATTGAATGATCAACGGAAAGGGCCTGATAGCTTTTTCCCATTTCAAGGGCTTCTAGAACCTCTTCCTCCTCAATGTCTAATACTTCCGCAATTTCGTTCATTTTCGGAGACCTTTGGAGTTTAACTGTTAACTCCTCGATCGTTGTTTTAATTTTCGGTCCTAGCTCTTTTATCCGGCGGGGCACATGAACACTCCATGTTTTATCACGTAAAAATCGCTTAATTTCTCCGATAATAGTCGGGACTGCAAATGCCTCAAAATTCTTCCCAAAGGTTTCATCATATCGGCGTATAGCTCCCAGCAGTCCAATTAGCCCAACTTGAGTTATATCTTCATGAAAGGCTTTTCCCCTTGAGTATTTTCGTGCAATGGATTCGACTAAGTTCTGATAGTATAACACGAGTGAATTTAGAGCTTCTTCATCTTGGTGCTGCTGATAAGCTTTGATGAGCTGGTTGATTTCACCCTTTGATTTTTGATTAGGTCGAGAGTGCTTTAGCATCCATCTCCACCTGCTCTCCTTCTAGGTATTTAATCATGAATACCGTCACACCCTCTTTATCATGGATTCTAACTTCATCCATTAAAGACTCAATTAAGTACAGCCCCAAACCCCCTTCACGCAAATATTCAATGGAATCTGTCTGTTGATACCGTCCAATCCCTTGCCTGGCGGATAAAAAGTCAAAGCTTTTGCCATTGTCGGCAACCATTACTTCCAGCCGGTTTTCATATAACCCGAAACCAACGACCACTTCACCATGTTCTTCCTCTTTATAGGCATGCTGTACAGCATTTGTACACGCCTCACTTACGGCAATTTTCAAATCCTCAATTTCGTCAAATAAAAAACCCATCCGGCTTGCAATTCCTGATAGGGTAAGCCGAACCACATTCACGAATTCAGCTTTTGCAGGGACCTTAATTTCAATATAATCAAACGATTGATTCATTCTCTTCACCTTCATTCTGGCTGGAAATATCAATAATATTGGCGAGACCAGTCATTTTGAAAAGCCTCAATAAACGCTGAGATAATCCAACTATCCGAAGCTTGCCTTGATTGGAGCGTATATTTTTAAACACACCAACAAACACTCCGAGCCCTGTGCTATCTAGGTAGGATACATTAGATAGGTTAATGATCATTTCTATTCCTTCTTTTTCTGAAAGAGGAAATAGCCTCTCTCTAAGCTTTGGTGCAGTAAACGCATCAATCTCACCCTGAACAATCACATTCATTTGATTTCCCTGCTCGTGAATTTTTAATGACATATTCATAACTGACCCACCTTTTTGCATATCAATTGGATATTTACTTCCCTGTTTGCTGAATGAATAAACCTTTTTATTTATATTTTTTAAAATGATTATTAACAGTTTAGCAGAAATATTGGATGGGTAAAGGAAGGTAACGGTTGGAGAGCCTTATCAAATAAAAATGGCAAGCATTTAGAATGCTTGCCGCGGGTAGATGTAATAATAATTAAAATAAATAAAAGACCAATTGTCCTACACACAAAAAATAAAAACGCCCTTATGGAAAAAGCGTATTTTGTATTAAAATTCGATGAGCCCTAAGCTAATCTGAACGGCTTCATCCACTTTTTCCATCATTTCGTCATCGAGATGGGTAATTTTATCGGTTAAGCGCTGTTTATCGATTGTTCGAATTTGTTCTAAAAGAATTACCGAATCTCGTTCAAAACCATAGCGCTTCGCATCAATTTCAACATGAGTAGGCAGCTTAGCCTTCTGAATTTGAGCAGTGATTGCAGCAACAATTACTGTGGGACTAAACCGATTCCCGATGTCGTTTTGGATGATCAGCACTGGACGGACGCCACCTTGTTCTGAACCAACAACTGGGGATAGGTCTGCAAAATATACGTCACCACGTTTGACAATCAAGGGATTACCCTCCGCTTACTAGACGTTCAACTGTGTTTTCTGCCTCGAATTCTGCAAGAAATGCTTCAGATGCAATCGTCAAGTTTATTTTCGCCATCTCCATATAACCACGTCTCATGGCCTCACGAATTTGTCTCTTTTTTCGCTCGCGCAAATACATTTTGGTTGCTTGATAAATGAATTCACTCCGATTTACGTTTTCCTGCTTTACAAAGCCATCTAACTCGGTTACAAGATGTTGCGGTAATTTCACCATAATCTCTGTTGTTGCGCTGGACTCAGACACAAACAAACACCTCCACCATCACTACACACCATTTTATATCTACCATTTTTAATATTAACATCAATCTGACCTCATGCAAAGGGGGTTTATCAATTCTTCTCTATTATCCGCCAAAAAATTATTCTTTTATGCATAAAGCTCTGCTTTCTTATTGAAGAAAATTAAATTTTCCCTAATTCCCTTTCAACTAAGGTCAGTTCAATGTAATCCCATTCTAGAGAAGGCTGTTAATGATCTTTGAAACTTGCCCATTTTTCTTATATACTCTAGGAATTCTTGCACCGATCATACAAGTGATTTCATAATTAATAGTTCCAAGTCTCCTTGCAATGTCATCGGCTGTAATTTTTTCTTTTCCTTGCTGTCCTATAAGGGTGACATCAGTACCAACAGGCAAATCAGCCGGAAGCTTAATCATACATTGATCCATGCATATTCTGCCGACAATCGGAGCTCTTTTACCATCTACGAGTACATCCTGCCCCTGGAGCTTACGTGTCCATCCATCAGCATACCCAATTGGCAGCGTACCAATCCATTCATCTTCCTGCGCTTCATAGGTAGCACCGTAGCTAATCTTCTCCCCTTTTTTCACCTTTTTAACATTCACAACCTTCGTATGAAGAGTAAAGGCAGGTTTTAAAGGAAAAGGAAGGGTGGGCTCCATTTCTACGGACGGCATTAATCCATACATGGCAATCCCCATTCTGACAGCATTTAAATGCGCTTCCGGAAATTTTAACGATGCTGCACTATTACTTGTATGAATCAATTCAGGTTTTTTCTTCAGCCATGAAATCATTTCATTAAAACGTTCCAACTGCATATTGTAATATGCAGGATCAATCTCATCAGCTGTCGCAAAATGAGTAAAAACCCCTTCTATATGGAAGGCATGACTTTTGGCAACAACAATCTCAATCTCCTCAAGCTCCTTCCCGCTTCTTATTCCTATTCTTCCCATTCCGGTATCTAGTTTTAAATGGATCGTTAATTTTTGATTAGATCCAACGTAATGCTTTGCTCTTTCAAGCCATTCCAGCTGGAAGACTGTCAATGTGATATTTTGTTCAATGGCAATCTCAGCATCCTCTGGACGGCTTGCACCGAGAACAAGAATCGGTGCGGTAATGCCCTTTTTCCTTAAGGAAAGCGCCTCATCCAGTATGGCTACGGCAATATAGTTGGCACCTGCCTCTAACGCTGCCTTGGCAACCTCTGCATCCCCATGTCCATACCCATTGGCCTTGACAACAGCAAAGATCTTAACGACATCCTGTACATGCTTTCTCAATTCCTCAACATTATATGCTATATGATCCAAATTAATTTCCGCCCAAGTATCTCTATAAAAAGCTGTTTGACAATCTGCAACTTTGGCCATCATTTGAACACCCTTTTTTTCTTTTTTATATGTCGATTATCGACTCCCTTCGACACCTTTGTCAATTAATTTTCCAACTTTTCAGGAATATCTGCATATAAAAAAGGCCCTTATTCAGAGCCCATAAAGAAATTATTTTACTGTACTTTCTTGAACGGACCTTGCAACCTCAACTAGTTCTTTTTCTGTCAGGTCATTTGAGGCAATCACATAGTCGACCCCTTGATACGTCCATTTAATTGTATTATTAGATAAAGCACCTATCGTAAAGCCTAAATCTACTGGCTCGCCGCTTACCGTTGTGTAAGAGGAAACCGGCATAACATTGGCTTTTTCTTGTACGATTGTGAAAGATTTTTCTCCATCATATGTTAAGACAACTCGTTTGCCGTTATCCGTTGTAATGGCCTTCTCATCAACTAAATCAGCACCTGGGAATTCAGAAGGGTATTTGACCGAGAACTCTTCGCTGCCCACTTCCGCTAATACAGGAACAGATAGTTGAGCACTAGTCATGTTCTTCTGCATATCAAAATCTTTCTTATCAAAGGCGGCATTAAATTTAACTTCAGTGAACTCAACCTTTACAAGGGTGTTTTTATCCGTGTCCATGACCTTCACACTCACTGGAGCTAAGTCAGATTTCTTTAACGTGATTTCTTGGGTAGGAAGCATTTGGTTATTTTGATATCTTGTTTTCGTTTCAAAAACGTAATGATCCTTGGTCGCAGTGAATTTAGCCTCTTTATCCTCAACAATATCCTTCACTAAAGACTCATAAAGGTAGGCCTGACTGCTGTTTTTTGGCCATTCGCTTTGAAAACGGAAGCTTTTATTCAGTGCTGGTGTCAGAACAAAAACCCCCTCATCATTGCGCAGAATCATTTGGCTTTGATCCTTTTGGGCATTTTTCAAATTGACACGGTAGTAGGATGGATTTTTATGCCAAACCTCAATGTCATACACCTGTGGTTCAGTTCCCATTTCTAATGTCATCTTCGCGTTTGCCTTGTAACTCTTTAATTCCTCAACTTTCCCATTCAGATCCTTCACTACAGCTTCCTTGGATTTCGTTCCGCAAGCAGACAACGCTATCACTGCCAATATCCCGATTAGCAGCATTAACCACTTTCTCCTCATTCCTTCAACCCCTTTTGCCTCTATTCAGTGTATTGTCCAGCCACAGCACCTAAGTCATTTTTCAACAAAATCCATCTACCTTGTTGCTAAACAATTCTTTGGCAACTAGATCAACTTTCCTTGATGAATATCTGACTTAGTTTTGCGCTAATCGTGGAGGAGGTAAAGGATAGACGAATGTGGATATGAAAAATGAATCCCCTTGTCTAGCCTTGTCTCTCCTATTGCACTATGAATATATGAGACAACCATCTGGAATATGCTAGGTTGAATGACAAGCTTTTTGCTTTTTTACTTACACCTTTTCAATGATGACCTGAGCCACTGCATACTCTTTACTGTGAGAAATGGAAAGGTGTACACCCTTTTGAATCGGCTTGGACACATAAGGCTTCCCCTTTTCATCCTTTTCAATTTCAATATCTAAAAAGGAAAGGCTTCCTCCAATGCCTGTCCCCATTGCTTTAGAGAAGGCTTCTTTTGCTGCGAATCGCCCCGCCAAAAATTCTGTCTTTCTTTCTAAAGGTAATGTCTGAAATTTAGCGGTTTCTTTCGGTGTTAAAATCCTTTCCGCAAATTTCACTTGCCTTTCAAATATTTTTTTTATTCGATTAAGCTCTACAATATCTATACCAATTCCAGTAATCATCTTTGATCATCCTTCTATTTCATTTAATATTTGCATAAACAATAATATAAGAATAGCAAGTCATTGTGTTTTTCTAATATATTAAATAGCATGTTCATTTCCATTTTAGGCTATGATGGAGAGAAAGTAGAGAAAAGAGGGTCCATATGTTTATACGGACGGAAAGCTTTAAAGAATTTCTACGATATTATCCAGTGGTTTCAATCATTATTGCCATTCATATTGTTCTTTACTTCATATCCGTTTTCCCGTTGCTCCCCAACTTATGGCTTTATGAACATTTCGCAGGGGTAAACCTTTATATTTCGGAAGGGGAATACTGGCGTCTAGTCACACCGATTCTCATGCATGGCGATTTGCCGCACGTGATTTTTAATAGCTTTTCTCTTGTCCTTTTTGGTCCTGCCTTGGAGCGTATGCTAGGAAAGGGAAAATTCATCTTCGTGTATTTTATAGCTGGAATGGCCGCGAATGTCGCGACACTCTTTTTGGAACCCTTAACCTATATACATGTCGGTTCAAGCGGAGCGATCTTTGGATTATTCGGATTTTATGCTTCTGTCATTATGTATAGAAAAGATTTAATGTCCAAGGCAAATTCTCAACTTATATTGACTATCACCATCATCGCCTTGATTATGACGTTTTTGCAGCCAAATATCAATGTTACGGCCCATTTATTCGGGCTGCTAGGTGGCTTTTTGTTAGGCTTAGCCTTGCTGCCACATAAGCAAAGACCAAACATAAGATTCAATTTTAACCTAGAAAAAAAACATCCTGCATCGTTCAAAGGAGTATCAGCTCCAAAATTAATGATATGGTGCGGCATTATCATTTTGGCGATATTAGGATTACTATTCAGATAACATAAGATTACTAAACGAAAAAGCGATGTCATTACGAAATCGAAATGGCATCGCTTTTTTTATTAATGATGATATTGTCTCTTTTCGACCTTTTAAATGCAAAAGCAAGCAGGATTGCCCCTATCGTAAGCCCTATCGTCATTCCTAATTGAAAAATCAGCAAAAGGAACTGGCTATCAAAGATAAAGCCTACAAATCCAATCATGCAAAATAAGCTTGTTAAGTAAAATGATACTCTAATTCCTAAATGTATTCCTTTCCCTTTAAATATCATTCCAAGGAATAATGTAGACAGCCCTAAAAATAAGCTCCACCCAAGCATGTTGATCGCAAATGAAAAAGACCGGGGATTAAATTTAATAATTACTTTTTACGGTCGCATGCCACCGTTCTAATAATTCCCTTTCTTTCATATATTCCATGCCTGCTTTACGTTCAATGTCCACCGCCCGGCTAGAGTCCCATTCTAACGTATCACGAATGGTGTCTGCCAAAGAGCGAAATGTTAGACCTTCATTTACTGCTTTTTCAATGTTTAGTGCAAGGAACCCGGGCATATTTAATTTTTCAGGGAGCCACAAAGGCATTTCGGTCCAATATTTCACTTGATTTTTATCTAAAAATTCTTCATCTATCCACGTAAAGATAGCATCACTCTTACTGACTGATTTACATTCCTGAAGAAAATCTCCCATTGTCAACGTATCATTTGGTCCAGTTACGTTGAAAACACCTGATTTTCTTCTCTCAACCATGTTGATGATCCCTGTTGCCAGATCTCTTACATCGATTAATTGAATTTGTTTATCTGGGCTCCCAGGAGCAAACACTTCCCCACCTTTAGCTACTCTTTGAACCCAGTAGGTGAAACGATCGGAATAATCATGTGGACCAACAATCAAACCCGCACGAATGAACAAAGCTCTATTAGGCATTACCTCTTCAATCACTTGTTCACAGGAGTACTTTAAGGGACCATAATATTCGTTATATAAGGGACCAGCTATGCCTTTTGTAATTTCCTCTTCCTTCTCCTTTGAGATTGTAAGAACAGGATGATTTTCATTAATACCTATTTTGGTTAAGTCCGTATAAACGGAGGCACTTGAAATGAAGGTATAGTGCTCCGTTACATCAGATAATAGTTCTGCTGATTCTCTCACGATACGTGGAATAAAACCGCAAGTGTCAATAACTGCATCCCACTTTTTCCCCTTCAATGCTTCTAGGTTCCCATTCCTGTCACCAATAAGCGTGTCAACATCAGGAAACAAATTAGGGTTTTCTTTTCCCCGATTAAAGAGTGTTACCTGATGTCCCTTTTCTAAAGCAGCTTCGACAAGATATCGTCCCAAAAACCTTGTTCCCCCAAGTATTAATAATTTCATCTAAACCTCCTATTAATAATAACTTAAGTTTATGTATTGCCCGTAACTATACCTATTCTTAATAACTATAATCATTCCCTTTTTTCCTTTAGCAAAGAAAAAAACAGTGAAACTCACTGTTTTTTATGGAATATTTTATTCATTATTTTCCTTGAGCACCTTGCCCCAATTGCTTAATTCTGCAACCTGTCTAATACCGCCTTCTAATTTCTCATCAACAACACTTGCATCATTAATATGTCTAATTATCATCTCATTTGCTTGTTCAAAAACAGCTTGTGTTTCGCTTATTTCGCTCATTACATCATTTGAATATTCTCTTTGCTCTTCGATTGTGCCAATCACATCTTTTACCTCAGATTGGACGTTATTAAACACTGTTAAAATGTAGTTTATTTTACTTGTCGTGTCAGTACTAAGCTGAATCCCATTTTCGATTAACCCGGTGCTCATCTTTGTCGATTGCAGTGAGTCCTCAATATCTTTTTGGATATTCTGTGTCAGGACGCTTATATTATGGGTGCTTTCCGCTGTATTTTCAGCAAGCTTTCTTACCTCTTCAGCGACAACAGCAAACCCCTTACCATGTTCCCCCGCTCTTGCAGCTTCAATGGAAGCGTTAAGCGCCAATAAATTCGTTTGATCAGCAATTTCCTTTATCACTTTGACGATAATCTCAATTTCTTTCGATCTTTCATTTAACTGATTCATTTTAACGGATGTCTCATGCAGCTGGTCACCTAATTTGGCAATGAGTCCTTCAACTTTACTAACAGAATCCCTTCCCTCTTCTGAGATTTTCACCATATCTACAGTTGATTCAAATAAATTCTGACCCTTTTCTTGCAGGCCAAGGGATTTATCATAGGACATCTGGCTAATATTGTTTACTTTATCAAACCGTTCATTTATTTTTCCGACTAATTCGCCCAAGACATCGTGCTGCCCATTTACCTTCTCATGCTGTTCAATGGCAATTGTTAATTCACTATTAAAACCCTCAATGAAATCGTTAAGATACTCCTCATTTTGCTGTGCCTTTTCAAAAATAACCTTCAAGCGATTTTTTAATTCTGTGTTTTCTTCTGTCAATTGAATATTTCTCTTCTTAGTCGTAAACAAATAAAATCCCCTCCTGAGTCACAATTATCCAATTCGACCACCTTCAATAGAACGCCTTTCAACCTCCCCCTCAATAGCCGAGAATTGGGTAAAGCTCACTCGAAAGAGGGTTAAGCACCATAAAGAAAACTAGTCCATTATTACTATCGGTTAAAATTCTAAATTTTTAAATACGAAAAGCGCCTAATCGGCGCTTAATTTCGTATAGGAATACCATTTATAAATATCATTTATATCCTGTTTCTCCAAATCTACAACCGTACCGCCTGTTCCGCCTGAACCAGACATAACTACTGCAGTAACAGTCCCTAGCTCTTTCCCTCTTTGAAAATAGCTTTCTTTTATATTCAAAGACTGAATTCGATTTCTTTTCATAAAAACTGTTGTTTTATTTACTGCACGATATCTTAAAATCAACTGTAATTCATCAATTCCCCAGCCCGCATCTTTATACTTAACAAACGCCCAAGCAATAGATAGGAGAACAAACAACAGAGCCAAATACCCCCAAGGTCTGAAAAAGATGACGGGTACTGCCGCAATCGGTAAGCTATACAGAAGCCCTCTAAACATATACCGTTTTAATGCTCGGCTCGGTGCAGATTCGATAACAGACTTAAATGAATAATCATTTAAATAAGGAGTTAATATGTTGGCAATGCGTTCTTTTTTGATAATTGGAAGTATTATGACCCGCGCACTTTCCTGATCAATAGCAGACCCGCCTGCACTTTCTAAAAATACGGTTCCAAATCCAAGAGGCTGTCTAATTAAATTTTCTGATATCCGAATGGCTTGAATCCGGTGTAGAGGGATCGTAATCTGACGCTTCTCTAAAAGTCCTCTCGTTATGATAAGGTCCTCTCCTACGTTCTTTACTGTAAAACCAGCATACTTTACCATAGTCCCTACCAACGCAGCCACCCATGCAATCAAAAACCCTATAAACACTAGAATACTTATAAAAAGGACCCCGTTTGAAATCACATCCTCCAACCCGTTAAACAGTCTTTCATAAGGGATCATTTCTTCAAATTGGAAAACGAAAGCAAAACACGCGGAAAAAACAACACCGACTCCTCCAGAGGTAGACGCCATAAGCAAGAGCTCACCCGGGGTAATTTTATAAAGTATTTTCTCTTGAGTGTCTTTAACAGACACCTCTGCATCGGTTTCCTTTTTTTCGTTTTTTGCGGAAAAAAGAATGTGCTGAATTTGATTTGCCTCTTCCTTTGAAATGGCGGTTAATACAGCTTCAGCTTCCCCTTTGCTGCTTGAACCGGCCGTTTCCACCTTCACTCTTACAAGACCAAATGGACGATGCAATATCCCTTCCGATAAATCAAGACTCTGAATGCGATCAAGTGGAATATATCTTTTCTTTCTAACAAATACACCGTACTCTATCCTGAGCTCTCCCTCTTCTAGCCGGTACGTGAATCTCAGCCAGGATATGATTCCAGCGATTAGGATGAAAACGATAATAACAACTGAAATAATAAGTTGAATACTCCCATCCCTGCTTCCAAAAACAACAAAAACAAGAAATGGAATAATTAAATCTTTCAATTGCTTTAAAAAATTTACAACTGCTGAAATCGGGTGCAATCTTCTTGGCTCAGACATCTTCATCAGCCACCCTTGCCAGCTTAGAAATGAAAAATCTTAGTTCCTCCGCCTCATTCATATCCAAAGCCGGAATTTCATGTACAGTCGCAGCAGTTGAAATGGCCACGGTGGCTAAACCGTATTTTCGCAAAATCGGTCCTTGCCGGGTATCAACATGCTGAACTCTAATCATCGGCACGAGAGTCCTTTTGATGACGAACACTCCATGCTGAAGCTCGATTTCATTTTCCCTTACCTCATACCGCCAACGCTTCCATCTCAAAGTAGGGATGAGCATAATCACTAAATACATATCGATAGCAAATAAAATAAGGGCAACGGCAATCATCCACATTGGCCAATTAAATATAATGGTAAGAGCAATAACTCCTCCAGCTAGCAATAATGAAAAAAACGAATGAATTGCACCGGAAATCCTCCAGACTGTTAATCCTCTTTCGGATATCCTTCTTTGCGGTTCTAAAACCATATGGTACCTCCTAAACTTAGAGCTAAGTATCATTACGTTAATAGTACTAAATAGGATTCAAAATCTAAAATTATCTAACTTGAAATGAATAACTTCCTCACTTGTCGAACACTTGTTCCTTACCTCTGATTAAACATTATTTATAATGGGAAATATGGTATTGGACAAAATTTTAGGAGTGAAATTTATGAAAGGTCAAGCTACACCCTATTTATTTTTCAACGGAAATGCAAGGGATGCACTTGAATATTATAAAGAAGTATTCGAAGGTGAGATTTTAAATTTACAAACCTTTGGCGATGCGGATTATCCAACTCCGCCAGATGCAGACAACCGAATCATGCATGCACAATTTAAAAAAGATGATTTATTCTTTATGGCTTCCGATTCCTTTTCAGATGGCGATGTTCAAATCGGCAATCAGATTTCGTTAGTTCTGGAGTTCGAATCAGAAGATGAAATCCAAAAGGTTTATGACCGATTAAGTAATAAAGGTTCGGTTTTAATGGAGCTTCAAGATACTTTTTGGGGAGCGAAATATGCAAAAGTGAAGGATGCTTATGGAATCGTGTGGGATTTAAACATGACAAAAGCTTAATCCTTAAAAAAGAAGAAGAGAGCATTGCTCTCTTCTAACTTAACGGTAATTATTAGAATTGCTTCGATTGCTGCCATTATTGCTGTAGCGCTTTCCTGAAGATCCTTGGCGAGATCTTACTGGCGCGCTCTGTCTTCCTCTTTGGCCTCCGTAAGATTTGCTGCGATCGTCTTGTCTGCGCTCCCTTTTTGCAGGCATTGGCTTTTCTTCCGTTAACTTAACAGGAGTTGTGTCAGGTTCCTTCGTCAGCATTTTTAGTACGGCCTGAACAATAATCGTTGCATCCTGCTGCTCTAGTAATTCTTCTGCTGCCTGCTTATAGTATTGAAGATTGTTCGATTCCACCGATTGCAGAATACGCTCTACAACCGCTTTTTGCTGTCCTTCAAGAGCCTCATCTAATGTTGGCGGCTTCATTTTTTCTATTTTTCTTTTTGTTGTTCTTTCAACGACCTGCAAGTAAGATTTTTCTCTTGGGTTAATAAAGGTCATTGCCACTCCCGACTTCCCTGCACGTCCTGTACGTCCAATTCTGTGTACATAGCTTTCAGGGTCCTGTGGAATATCAAAGTTATAAACATGCGTGACTCCGGAAATATCTAACCCGCGGGCGGCCACATCAGTCGCAACAAGAACATCAATTGAACCTTCTTTAAATTTCCTTAGAACAGAAATGCGCTTTGCCTGACTTAAGTCCCCGTGAATGCCTTCTGCGTTATAACCTCTTAGGTTTAATGCTTCTGCAAGCTCATCGACACGGCGCTTTGTACGTCCGAACACGATAGCAAGATCTGGAGATTGAATATCAAGCAGTCTTGTCAAAATATCAAACTTGCTTCTTTCCTGTACTTCCAGATAGTATTGTTCAATTAAAGGAACTGTTACTTCTTTTGTCTTCACACGAACAATCTGAGGGTCCTTCATAAACCGTTCAGCCATTCTTTGAATTGGAGGCGGCATTGTTGCTGAGAACAACAAGGTTTGGCGCTCCTCCGGAATTTGAGCAAGAATAGCTTCAATGTCCTCAATAAAGCCCATATTCAACATTTCATCTGCCTCATCTAGAATAGCAGTTTGAACATTTTCAAGATGCAATGTTTTCCGGTTAATATGATCCAATATTCGGCCAGGAGTTCCCACAATGATATGTGGTCGGTTTTTCAAAGCGCGGATTTGACGGTTAATATCTTGACCGCCATAAATGGCTAATACTTTCGTTCTTTTTCCATAGCCGATTTTATATAATTCTTCAGATACTTGAATTGCTAGCTCGCGTGTAGGGGCAATAATAATTCCTTGGATGACATCTTTTTCATAATCTATTTTATCAATCATTGGTATTCCAAACGCAGCCGTTTTTCCAGTACCCGTTTGTGCTTGTCCGATTAAATCTTTATTCTCCAAGCTTAATGGGATCGTTTGCGCTTGAATTGGTGTAGCTTCTTCAAATCCCATTCGCTTCAGGGATTTCATCGTTGCAGGGCTAATTCCCAGATCTTGAAACTTTGTCACTGTTTTCTCTCCTTCTAAAAAAAACTAATCTAAGTTCTGTATATATTCACATCCAATTAATACTACTTGAAAGTGAAAAAAGACATTCTCCAATAGGAGTATGTCCAGGTTTCATGAGAAGTTCCTTTTGGCACTTTGTTGATTATTTTATCATTTTATAAAGGTTTTTGCAATGAATGCAGAAAAGAGAACCCTTTTTAAGCAGGTTCTCTCTTCAATAGAAAGTGATAAATTTCGGAAAAAAGATTTTCTCTTTCCTCACAATGGCAAATGAGATGTTTTGACTCTTTAAGATAAATGAGCTTCTTCGCCGAAGTCCCAATCCTATGGTATAAATATTGTGCACTCTTTGGCGGAACAACACCATCACACTCCCCTTGGGCGATAAGGGTTGGGATTTCAATCTTTCCTAAAATCGGTCTGATTGCAGCAACAAGTCTTCGAAATTGGAGCGTAGCCGTAATAGGAGTAGCTAATATTTTTCTTTTATATCTCATAAACATTTCATTTTCTGTTAATCGACCGCGAAAAGCATCTTTCGCCATCTCACCAATATCTAAGAGCAGCTGCTTAGGATTTACATAATAGGCCGCTGCACTAAGTAACACGAGCTTTGTCACAGGATAGTGGACAGCTAAGTAACTCGCAATCAGACCGCCCATTGAAAAGCCAATGACATACACAGTTTCACACTTCTCAATAAGCTGCTGCAATGCCTGTTCAGCATGTTCGATCCAATTTTTATATTCAATCCCTTTTAAGCTTAACGTATCTCCATGCCCTGGAAGTGTCGGAACTGCAATTTCCCAATTGGTCCGTTTCTTTAAATAGGATACAAGCGGCTCTACTTCAAAAGGTGCTCCCGTAAAGCCATGAATACATAAACATCCAATCACAAAAATCACCACCAGCCAAAATGTAGATAATCATATTTTACACCTATTTCTCGGAGCCATGCTGATTTTTGCTTTGGCAAATATTAATGAAATAAAAGCAAGCCTTACGCACTTGCACAAAGGTTTACAATAAAATCCTATTTTAGCTGTTAAACTTATCAGCTAATTCATGATTCATTCCACTCAATTGTTCAGCCATTTTGGCAATTTCTTGTGAAGCAATCGAAATATCAGCAAACGCCTTTTTGAATTCGTTCACATAATCACTGAAATGACCGATTCTTTTGTCTGTCAATTGTACACTGTCAACGGATTTTTCTAAAATCTTAATAATATTGTCGCTAGCATCCCTGAACATATGTATTTCTCCCACAATATATTGAAAGCTATTTTCAAATTTTTCAATCGTTATCTGTGTCGCTTTAATTTGTCCTTGGATGTGATCAAGAGCGTCTTCTGTTTGATGAGCCAACTTCCTTACTTCCTGTGCTACAATTGAAAATCCTTTTCCATGTACTCCTGCTCGGGCCGCTTCAATTGCCGCATTTAATGAAAGTATATTCGTTTGGTTAGATATCCCCCGGATTGAATTAACTATCTGTCCGATTTGTGCTGAACTTTCACTGAGCTCCTTGGCTAGCGCTTTCGTTGTATCAATTAATTCGACAACTCGATCAACTTTAGATAAGGCATTTGATGCATCTTGCTTGCCTTCCTCTACATGTGTAATCATGTGTTTAGAGGAAACTTGAATCTCAAGTATTTCTTCACGCATTTGCTCCACAACAATTTCCTTATCAGCAATGGTGGATGTTGTTTCTTCAACACTTGCCGCCAAAGTTGCAGAGGAATCTTTTAAGCTGGCTTGAAACTCTCCAATTTCACCCAGCTTCATCATCGATGAAGTATACGATTCTATATAGGTTTCTATTGCTATCTGCATGTCAAAGGAACAGAGCCGCTGAAATGAAGAATAGTATGTAAATACCTTTTCACTTGAATGGATTTCCTTCATTAACACAGAAAGGATTTCGTTTTGAAGTAGTGTGTAAGCACCTAAATACCATTGTGGAAATAAGCCTATCCGGTTATGAACACGGCCAATACTCTTCCGCCGGTTCACATATTTTTCTCCAATTTCCCCTGAGACCATATCAAGTAAATACTGTACAAACGCTTGTTTTAAACGGTCAATTGATGAATGCTGTTGGATAATGTCAAATAAATTAGGCATTGCTTGTACTTTCAAATAAAAGTTATCAACTATATCCTCAGCATTTTTTTCAATAATAGGACGAATCTGTACAAGATTCTCAATATCCGTGTCTGACAATCCTATAAATAATAGTTGAGAATATTCTTTACTGTTTTTTAATTCATCAATAGTGCTGCTAACAAAACTATTTTTGTTAAATGATACCTCTTGATCCTCTGCTTGTTCTATATTCCTTCTTTTTAAAAAACGCAGAGCTCCTTTTTCATTTGCTATTAAAGACTTGAATGGAATACCAATCAATTCATGTTCCCCCTATAGATGAAATTATCCGAAACATATTTGGAAAGTTGTACTGATGAATAAGACTTTAATAAAATATACCAGGAGAGACACCCTGTTATTTCATCGGTAATTCATTAGTTAAGCTTAATAATTATAATGTAAAAAACCTGAAACAGCGTTTATATTTTGTAAAGGTTATATTAAGATTATTAGCTATGTTAAACTTGATTTGTTGATTTCTTGAACCATTCACCTTCTTCATTTGTATAAGAGATAAAAGTGAAGTAAAGGGGAGTTTCATATGGGGAAGGGATTTTGATCGTGTTGATTCATTTTTCAATTAATAAGGATTGGGTTGTAAAAAGGAAAAATCCCCGTTTCGCTTGGAATAGGGATTTTTCCTTTTTAATGTGATATGGTTTCCGCTCAAACGAGTATTTTCAATAAGCGGAAACCAAAACGCTATAATCTCTCCCACTATTGGAGTGCTGCAACAATACTTTCTAGCTGCATGCCTCTAGACGCCTTTACTAATACAATCGTTTCCTTATCAACAAGCTTTTCAAGTTTTTCAATGAGAGGCTGTTTTTCGGCAAATGCGAAAACCCGATCTGCAGGCAATTTCGTTTTGGCCCCTTCTGCAATCCATTCGCCCAGCTTTCCGAACGTAAACACATAGCCGATTTTTTCAGGTTCAATGGATTCACCCATTTTTAAATGATACTCCTTTTCTTGTGGCCCTAATTCAAGCATATCACCAAGAACAAGAATTTTATTTTTGTACCCTGGCAGATGGGAAAGGAGTTCGATCGCTGCATGCATAGAGGTTGGACTCGCATTATAAGCATCATTGATTATTTTTTCGCCTTTTTTGCCTTGTAAAAGCTCGGTTCTCATATTTGTTAGCTTGAGCCCTGCAAATCCTTCATTCATTTTTTCAAAAGGAATACCGAAGTGACTGGCAACTGTCATCGCCGCTAAAGCATTTAAGACATTATGTGTTCCTAGGACAGGGAGCTTAAACTCAATATCCGCAACATTTGTTTTAAAAGTGCTTCCAGTATCATTTTGTTCTATCTCTACTGGATATATATCATTCCTGCCGCTTCTTCCAAAAGTTCTAATCGTAAAATTACCTTTATAGTCAGATAGCTTTTCATCCAGCAGAGGTTCATCACCAAAATAAGTAATTACCCCATTTTCCTGCAGTCCATGAATAATTTCTAACTTAGCTTCTGCAATTCCCTCTCTTGACCCAAGATCGAGTAGGTGCGACTCACCGATATTCGTAATAATCGCAGCCTCAGGCTCAGCTAAACGTGTTAGAAAATCGATTTCCCCTCTACTGCTCATCCCCATCTCAAGGACAGCAATCTCCGTATCCTGATCAAGATCAAGTATCGTTAAGGGCAAACCAATTTCATTATTAAAATTTCCTTCTGTTTTTTGGACTTTATAATTGATTGACAGCAGATTAGCGGTCATGTCCTTTGTTGTTGTTTTCCCATTGCTGCCAGTTACTCCAACAATGCGAACGCCGAGCGTGTGCCGGTAATTTCTTGCAAGCTCTTGTAAAGCCAGCAGTGTATTTTCTACTATTAAAACTGGCAAATGTAATGGAGGATTTGGAACATCCTTTTGCCAAAGGGCTGCCGCGGCTCCCTTTTTTATAGCCTCCTCTACAAATCGGTGACCATCTTGATTCTCGCCTTTAAAAGGAACAAATAAATTGCCAGTCTTTATTTTCCTTGTATCAATGCTTACACCGCTAATGACCGTATTCTGAAAGCCAGAAGTATCATTTTCAAGTTTAATCATCTCGGAAATTTCTTTAACAGTTTTTATTATCATCGGTTACCTCCATATAGACTGCGAATATCCCCAAACACATTATTTATTGAAGAAACACGGCAAATCGCCGTGTCCCTATATGCTCTCGCACAATTATTCCATCGTATATTTAATATGCTGCTTTTCCGCATGTCTTTCAATAGCTAAATTCACAAGGCGCTCGATAAGCTGAGGATACTCGACCCCAGTATGCTTCCAAAGAAGAGGGAACATGCTAAATGGTGTAAATCCAGGCATTGTATTGACCTCATTGATATACCATTTCCCTTCCCTTGTTAAAAAGAAGTCCGCTCTTACAAGTCCGGAACAATCTAACGCTTTAAATGCCCGAATGGCCATTTCCTTTAGCTGATTATACTCAGAATTTGTAATTTCTGCAGGAATAATAAGAGCTGTGTTTCCATCTTCGTATTTTGCCTTATAATCATAGAATTCTTTCTTCGGCACAATTTCACCGGCAACCGAGCATTCAGGATCATCATTTCCAAGAACACCCGCTTCAATTTCTCTTGCTGTCACTCCCTCTTCTATAATGATCTTACGGTCAAATTGGAATGCTTCAGCAAAGGCTTTTTCAAGTTCCGATCTATTTGTACACTTACTGATACCGACACTTGAACCAAGGTTGGCCGGCTTGACGAAGCATGGATAGCCTAGTTCATCTTCTACTTTTTGATAAGCAGCCTCATTCGACTTTTCCCATTCACTACGAATAAACCAACAGTATTTTACTTGTGGAAGACCAGCTTGAGCAAAGATATTTTTCATGATTACCTTATCCATGCCTGCTGAAGAGGACAAGACACCATTTCCTACATAAGGAAGATTGAGAAGCTCAAGCAGCCCTTGAACTGTACCATCTTCTCCATTCGGTCCGTGCAGCAGCGGGAAAATTACATCAAATGAGCTTTTTTCATCTTCTGCAGCCTTAAACAATGCAGGAGCTAAAGCAGTTGGAGGCAGTGCATCCAAGTTGGAAAACGCCAGCTCCTTCACATTTGTAACAGGTCCTGTTAACTGTGGTCCTTTATTCCACCCGCCATCTTTTGATATATATATGGGATAAACTTCAAACTTCTCTTGATCCAAAGCCTTTAAGACAGCCATAGCTGTTTGCATAGAAACTTCATGTTCAGCAGATTTCCCGCCGTATAATAGTCCAACTTTCGTTTTCATAAATAATGTGAACCTCCATTCTCAATCACTTTCCTATTTTACCACTTTGTGAATTAAGAAAGGGAGTGATTAAGGTGTGATTTATTGAGGAATATTTTTCAAACATTCGCCCATTACTTTATATGTATGTAAAAACATCATGTGTGGAAACTAAATTATGTTTTTACAAGCTTTGCACAGTTAATTTTATCTCAAAAAAGAATTACAAAAAACTATTTTATTATTTCAATTTAATTAAAAATAGTTTATTAATTAATTAATGGAATTTCGGTATTTTTTTATAAGATAGTAATTCCCTCTTATCAAAAAAAAACAGACCCTACTGGATCTGTACCATGATTCTTTCTCTTTGCTTAAAGGTTGCTAGATTTGGAGCACCTAATTGCTGCAATAATGACTTGTTTTCTGCAACATATTTACCAAGATCGTCTGGAAAATGTGAATCAGAAGAAAGAGTAATGGGCACACCTTTCTTGACGATTGTCTTTAGGAAATCTACGGATGGACACATCTCCTTAACTGGATAGCGATAATATAGACCCGCATTCACTTCTGTAGCCGTATTCGTTTCTAATAGTGCATCTGCTATACGTTCATACCATTCTTGATTAAATGATTCATTGTTTACTTTGAAATTAAATACTTTTAAATTATCTAAATGGGCAACAAAATCAAACATCTTTGACCGAATCATTTTTTCAACGGTTTCATAAAAACGTGTATATAACTCGGATAAATCTTGCTTTTCAAAGTGAGATACGGTTTGTGGATTATCAAATCCCCATCCATCTACAAAATGAACAGAACCGATCACATAATCCCATGGTTTTCCTTCTAAAAGGGCTGCAAGCTCTTGCTCTTGCCCGACAAAATAATCAGCTTCAATGCCTAACTTTAATGAGACACCTTCATTTTCCCAGCGCTTTTTTGCTATTAAAATAGCTTCTACGAATTCGTCCATCTTTTCCGTCATGACATTTTTCAACCAGTATGACTGCAATGCACCAATTGAATGAGATGGGTCTAAATTCAACGCGGTTTCAAAATAATTCTTCGTTTCTTGAAAGCGATACAAATGATCGACAATGCCAACTTCCTTCAAACCGACTTCCTTTGCTTTTTTCAAATATAAATCCAACCATTCTTGACTATAGCAGCCAGCATTCAATCGTTTGTTCAGCTGATTCATTTCGTATTCAATCTTTGCTTTCGACCCACGTTCAAGTAATTCAATTGGTTGAAAATATCCAAGAGCTTTCGCCGTTCGTTCAAGCCAGCTAAACGAATATGGTCCTTCTTCTAGATGTACATGATAATCGATTAACATTCCACTCGACTCTCCTTTGCGATCGTCCATTTCGTGTACCATTCTTTCCATTCTTTCGGACAAAGCTGATCACTTATGACTTCATCGAATTGGCTCGCCTTAGCGAAAGAAAAAAATGAAGGAACACCTATTTTCGATGAATCCGCGAGCAAAATACACTTCTTACTGCACGCCATCATTTTCGCTGAAACGAGCGATTCATCTAAATCATAATCATAGATTGTATCTGCAACCATTCCACCACAGGAAATAAACGCTTTATCCATATGCATATGACTTAGCCATTCGAGTGTCATAGCACCTGAGACTGAGGATTGCGCGGGATTCGACACCCCACCTAGCATGATGACCTTTCCAGTCACTCGCTTTTCTTCAATCGCTTGATTAAACCGATCGGCTGCAGCAATTGAATTCGTTACAATGGTTAAATTCTGCAAATTTTGAATGAAATCAGCAATATGAACCGTTGTCGTCCCAACATCGATCGCAATCGTATCTCCATCTTCAATACGTGATATCGCTTCTAAAGCAATTTGTACTTTTTCGATCCGATTGATATCAAGCTTTCGTAAAAAGGCTTGTTCTTCTTCTAGTTTTGTATACAGGACAGCGCCCCCATGTACTCGAGTTAACTGTTCAAGCTTCTCTAGCTCGTTCAAGTCTCGGCGAATCGTTTCTGGCGTCACAGAAAACGCTGTCGCCATTTTTGCAACGGATACACGCTTCTCTTCTTTCACCCATTGAATAATTAAACGATGTCGTTCTTCCTTTATTTCATTCATGATAAAGCAATAACATCCTCTGGTTCGACAAATAATTGATATTCCATCCCTTGCACAAAAGTAGGGGCACGGTGATGCAATTGTTCCGTCGTAAATTGCTTGTCATTGGCATAAAATGTTGTCCGGATCACATTTCCATTCATAACAGAATCACCGGCAATTGCTCGTAATGGGTAAGAGGATGGTTGTGATTGTATATGAATCGATTCTGGGCGAATCGCGTATTTATCAGCAGAAATCGCTAAATTTTTCTCAAATAAACTTCCTAGTTGCTCCTTTGAAAAAACATTATATCTGCCAATAAAATTGGCAACAAATTCCGTTTTAGGCCTTGTATAAATTTCAGATGGTGTTCCTTCTTGCGCAATTTTCCCCTTATTCATGACGAAAATGCGATCAGAAACAGACATTGCTTCTTCTTGGTCATGTGTAACAAGAATCATCGTCATATTCAGTTCACGTTGAATCATGCGCAGTTCGACTTGCAAATGCTTCCGTATTTGTGCATCAAGCGCACTTAACGGTTCATCAAGCAACAATACTTTCGGACGAACTACGAGTGAGCGAGCAAGTGCAACCCTTTGCTGCTGACCCCCGGAAAGCTCATGCGGATACGCTTTTTTCTTTTCTTGCAGTCCAACAAGCTCTAACATTCTTTCTACACGTTGTTCTACTTCATTTACTGGTTTTTTGTTCATTTTTAAACCAAATGCAACATTTTCAAACACCGTCATATTCGGAAATAATGCGTATGATTGAAATACCATCCCCACTTTGCGCTTTTTGGGAGGAATGTTCTTCATGTCTTTTCCATCGATCATCACCGTACCGCCGGTTGCATCTGTTAGGCCGGATAATATTCGCAAGATTGTACTTTTTCCACAGCCACTCGGTCCAAGTAACGTAACAAATTCACCATCTTGAATATTCATATCAATTCCAGTAAGAACATTTGTATCTCGATATTGTTTATGGACGTCTTTTAACAATACATGACTCATACACGTGTCATCCCTTTCGCTTTATTCGTTAATACCGCCATCACCATCGTCAAAATCCCCATTAACACGATGTATACGAGCACAATTGCACTCGCAATATGACCGCTTGTACTTAATTTTGCCATTAAATATATTTGAACGGTTTCAAAGCGAGAACCAACCACAAGGTTAATCAAAACAAATTCGCCAAATAAGACAGAAAACGATAACAGTGCTGATACGAATAACCCCGGATATACTGCTGGAAGTAACACTTTACGGAAAGCGTCCATTTTTGAAGCACCTAATAATTCTGCAGCATCCATTAATTGACGGCCTTGCACATTCCTCAAGCTATTTCGTGTTCCTTGGTACATATATGGGAGCACACTGATAACATATACTCCGACTACAGCGAGTATCATTGGCAAACTTGTGCCTGAATAAAATCGAATTAATCCAACTGCTAGAATAACACCTGGGAAGGCGTACACCATCACAATACTTGCTTGAAACCACTTTTCTAATGATGGAAAATATAAGACGATTACGAAAATCGCCGGTACAATAAACAAGATCGAAATGATAACTGCTCCTCCAGAAAGAAGTACAGATCGGCCGAACGCCTCGATAAAGCGAGCATCTTGAAAGAGCATACTAATCCATTCGAACGTTAAGCCTTCAGGTAAAATGGTTTTATTCCATTCTGTTGAAAATGCATACAAAGCTGTTGCGAGAATTGGCAAAGCTAAATATATTCCGATCAGGGTGAGCATAATGATTGTAAATTTTTTCATCGCTTCAACAAATCCCTTCTCGTTTTTTTGACAAGCCATTCACTAAGCGACATAACAATTATCATGATCATACCAAGCAGAACGGCAATAGCGCTCGCTAATTCTGGTTGAGCAAAGATATCTCCTGTAATCAATGCCCCGATCCGAATAGCCGCTAAGTTAAAATTACTCCCCGTTAAAGCATAAGCAGATGCATAGGCACCCATCGCATTGGCGAACAAAATGGTAAACGTTCCTGCAATACCTGGAAAGATAATAGGAAGACCGATTTTTCTCCAAAATACAAGCGGTGAAGCGCCTAATAAAGAAGCGGCATCTTTCCACTGCTGCTGTATTCCGTAATAAATCGGATATAAAAGCATAATTGCCAGAGGAAGTTGAAAATAAATATAGATGAGTAAAAGCCCTGACCAACTATAAAGCGAAAAGGATAGGTCCCAGCCAAACGAATGAAGTGCTAATGTAAAAAGACCGCTATTTCCAAGCAACACAATAAATGCAAAAGCAAGCGGAACACCTGCAAAGTTAGAGGTTAAATTGGACAAAATCAATAACCTTTCGCGGATTTGTTCGGGAAAATATGTCATCGCAAACACCCCAAGTAAAGAAACAACGAGGGCAATGAATGCTGAAACGACAGACAAAGCGAAACTATTTTTAAACCCTTGTAAAATATAAGAGCTTGATAACGCTTCTTGATAATGTTCTAACGTAAACCCATGACTATTAGAAAAACTGCTTACCAACATGTAAACGAGCGGGACGAGAAAAAAGAACGTCATCAATAAAGCGAACGGAACTAATATAAGAAGTACGCTTTTTTTTCCATTCATAATCATGTTGTCTCCCTTTTTATCGCAGATTAGTAACTAACCATCAATGGGGGGATGGCCGATGAAGAAACGCCATGTCCATTATGTTGGAAACCCCCAGTGATAGAAGCTTCTTTCACATTATTGATCGACTAGACCCGGCATGAGCAGAGGAACCATTGCTTCAGAGGGATCGATTCCAAGTAAATGACAGGCAAGTGGCGCCAATTGCAGCTGTGAAACGACCTGCTCTTGAATAATCGGTTTCACTTTATTAGAGGCAATAAATAGCGGAACATGACGATCATCCGTTGTATTCCCACCATGATTCCCATCAGCCGTCATCCCATGGTCAGCTGTTACGATGATGTCATAACCAAGGTCCATCCAAATAGGCAACGTCTGTGCCAATAGGGCATCTGTAGCCAAAACGCGATTTCGATATTGAACCGAATCGGCTGTAAATTTATGTCCATCATCATCTACATTCATCGGATGAATATAGAGAAAATCCGGATTTTTTTCTGAAACAAGCCATTGAGCTTCGGCAAATAAGTGACTATCTGGGTAATGATCTTCAAAATAAAACAGTCCATTTTCAATAGGTGCATCCTTGTCCAATTGAATTCGATCGATACCATGTCGAAAAGGCGCATGACTATAAAGTTCGCTTACCCAATAATAAGCAGCTGCAGCGGTTTTCTTCCCGCTGCGTCTTGCTAAATGAAATAGACTTTCTTGAGTCGATAATCGAATGACTCCATTCCCGACAATGCCATGAACGAAAGGTGATGTTCCAGTTAAAATAGTTTCGTATAAAGGTCGAGATAGCGAAGGGACTTCCGATTTCACTTCATAACGCGCGACCCTTCCTTGTTCAACCAAATGCTGCATAAATCCCATATGTGAACATGCCGTATCAAAACGTAACGCATCCACAACGATCATGATTAAACGATTATTTGACATGGATTAACACCTGTTCTTGCCACATTTGCGGAATCTTTTTTGTTGTGTCTTCCCAAGCTTTTTGATCGCTCACTGGTTGAGCATTTTTATACATTTCATTTGGTAATAAAAGAGATTGAACTTCTTTTGATAACTTAACGTTTTCACGAATTGGACGAGCATATCCTTTTGCTAAATTTTCTTGCCCCTCATCAGAAAGAATGTATTCACGAGCTAACATCGCCGCATGAGGATTTTTTGCGTACTTGTTAAGAATAGTGGCATAACCAGATGTAACAGAAGCCTCTCCTGGAATCGTTACGTCAAAACGCGCTTCATCAATTTGTTTACGATAGCCCAGTGCGTTAAAATCCCAAACTAAAGCAACATCAATTTCACCTTTTTCAAGATTAGCTACACTTGGATCCCCAGCAGATAATCGGCCTTGTTTCGCTAATTCTGCAAAGAAATCAATACCTGGCTGAATATTCTTTTCGTCTCCGCCGAATGCATAGGCAGCTGCTAGAATAGCAAATTGTGCTTGGTTTGCTGTTAGGGCATCCCCTATGCTAACTTTGTAATTGCCATTTTTCAGATCTGCCCAAGACGCAGGTGCATTTTTCACATTATTTTTATCGGTAATAAAAGACATCGTGCCTGTATATCCAACAATCCAGTCTCCATTATCATCTTTTGCCCAAGCTGGAATGTCATCCCAGTAAGATGTTTTATAAGCAAGCGTCAAATCTTGCTCCTCTGCTATCGGTCCAAAGGCAATTCCAACATCACCAATGTCAGCTGTTGCATCTTTCTTTTCTGCTGCAAATTTCGCTAGCTCTTCAGCACTAGACATATCTGTATCCGAATGTTGCAAATTATACTTTGCTCCCAACTCATCCCATGTTTCCACCCAGTTTGCCCAAGTATCTGGCATCCCAACTGAATTTACTTTACCTTCTGCTTTTGCTTTTTCTTCTATTTGAGCCAATGTCAATTGGTTAAAATCCGTTTCTTCTCCTGCGCTTTTAGTGCTATCGTTTGAGGAACAAGCTGCTAACATAGAAATAGTCATTACACCGATGATTCCTTTTTTCCAATTACGAGTCCAAGACATGGTCATTTTCCTCCTGAGATGTTTGTTTTTGTTTTGTTTTACAATATAAATATACAAAACAAATATTAAGCAAAAACCCTTCAAACACTAATCCTTTGTAAATTCCAATTTACAAACCATTTACATCCCACATTTGATTAAATTAAAACAAAGGAACTATCGAAATAATAATTGCAAGTGGAAGTTGGTATGAAATTTTATATACCTAAAGCAAAAGGGACTGTCCAAAGTCAGGTTAATTGACTTTGGACAGTCCCAGTTTTTTATTACCTTTAGTGTTCTGATAGTTTCGCCCCTTGCTTATAATGCACAGCTAAGCGGTCTATTAAATGAGAACTTGGAGCATTTAACCCAACAAACCGAACGGATGCCCCATTTTCCCGCAACTTTATAACAATTTTATCAATAGCTGCTACAGCTGAATCATCCCACACATGCGCTTCACTAAAATCAATTTCTACATTCTGATCGTTGCTGCTAAAATCGACAAATGAAAGCAATTCAGTTACAGATGCAAAGAATACTTGTCCTTTTACTGCATAGATTTTTTTATTGCCAACAATTTTTGATGTTACATGAACCTTCGATATTTTTGCTACGAAGAAAATCGCACTTAAAATAATTCCTGCAAATACTCCGATTGATAAATTATGAGTAAATACAACCGTTACGACTGTAGTAACCATTACAATCGAGTCCGTGACAGGCATCTTTGCCATTCCTTTAATAGAAGACCAATCGAACGTTCCAATAGATACCATAATCATGACGCCTACAAGAGCCGCCATTGGGATTTGAACAACCACTTTTCCTAAAACTAAAATAAGGAACATTAAGAACGTCCCGGCAACAAGAGCTGAAAGTCTTCCTCTGCCGCCAGATTTAACATTGATAACGGATTGGCCAATCATGGCACATCCAGCCATTCCGCCAAAAAGGCCAGCGACAATATTCGCAATTCCCTGTCCGCGACTTTCTCGGTTTTTATCACTAGCTGTATCTGTCATGTCATCTACGATAGTAGCAGTTAGTAATGTTTCTATTAAACCAACGATGGCTAAGCCAATTGAATAGGGAAAAATAATTTTTAACGTTTCAAAATTGAAGGGAACATCCGGAATTAAAAAAGCAGGCAGAGATGAGCTAAGGGCTCCCATATCTCCTACCGTTCTGACATCACTCTTCGTCATAATGGCAATGATTGTAATAACTATTATTGCCACTAGTGGAGAAGGAACAGCCTTCGTCATTCTCGGAAAAAGATAGATGATGGCAAGCGCCCCAGCAACCATTGCATACATGACCCAATTGGCTCCAACAAATTGCTCAAGCTGAGCCATAAAAATCAAGATCGCTAACGCATTAACAAAGCCAATCATTACCGATCTCGGAATAAATTTCATAAAACGGGCTAACTTAAGAACACCAAATAAAATTTGGAATATTCCCGTTAAAATGGTCGCAGCAAATAAATACTGTAAACCATGATCCGCAACAAGTGTAACCATTAGCAATGCCATTGCCCCTGTTGCAGCAGAGATCATTCCTGGTCTGCCTCCAAATATTGCAATCGTAACAGCGATACAGAAGGAAGCATAAAGTCCAACCATAGGATCGACCCCAGCAATTATTGAGAAAGCAATCGCCTCAGGTATTAGAGCTAAGGCAACGACAATCCCAGAAAGAATATCTCCGCGAATATTGCCGAACCATTGTTCTTTAGTTGTTTGTACTTTCAAATAAACACTCCTTTTTTTGAACCTTATACACTTATTTGCATTCGGAACTTGTTTTGAATAAAACGACTTCGAACTCTCATCGAAGTCAGGGCCGTTAAAAACAAAAACCATCATACCATATATTTAGAAAACTGTAATATAAGTGGAAGCGTTTAAATAGGGCTGGATCTTTAATATTCACTAATAATCTCGTTTTTTAGATGGTTAGAAAAAAATTATTTTAATAAAGAAAAACCCACCATTTTTCTGGCGGGCGAAATCTCTCATTTAGTTATAATTAAACGTTTGATTAGTTTAATTAATCGTTTGATTAGTTTGATTTAACCCCATGGTTGACCTTAATTAAACGTTTGATTAATTTTAATTAATCGTTTGATTAGTTTAATTAATCGTTTGATTAGTCTCCTCTCACCCTATCGGAGAACAAATCTCAATATAATGTCCATCAGGATCCTCGACATATGCAACTTTTTGACCCCAAGGCTTTTCAACCGGTTCCATAAGGATTGATACCCCTTCTTCACGAAGGCCTTCAACAACTCCCTCTACGTCCTCCGTAACAAATCCGAGTTCAAAGGTTTGTTCCTTTCTAATACCATTTGGAATCGGAAGACTTGTAACCTCACGACCCCCTTCTCTTGTGTTAAAAGATAGAACTGTAGATCCTGTGTTAAATTCTATATAAGTTCCAAATTCATTCCTTAGTTCTAACCCTAATAAGTTTTCATAAAAATGCTTTGTTTTCTCAAGATTTTCAACATATAAAATGACATATCCTAACTTTAGATTCATGAACTCACCCGCTTTATTTTTTTCAATACTTTCTTAAAATTCTCTACGTATGAGCCAATTCCCTTTTTATTTACATGTGATATACGAGTGGATAAAGCTGAAAAAAAGGTAATGGCTGAATTAATAAGCTATGATTCCCGTTTTTTCCTTTTTTCACTCCGACCGGTCACCATTAGTGCTCTTTGATTACCGCTTCATACCTTTTCCACCCCGACCGGTCATCATTAGCGCTCTTTGATTACCGATCCTGGCCTGTTTCAACCCGTTCGGTCACCATTTGTCCTCTTTGATTACCGATCCTGGCCTTTTTCAATCCGCTCGGTCACCATTAGTCCTCTTTGATTACCGTTCGATTCCTTTTTCACTCCTAACGGTCACAATTAACCTAGAAATTAGTACCAGTTCTGCTGAGTTCGACAACTCCCCCTAAAAGAACAAAAAACTAGACTTACTAATAAGCAAGTCTAGTCGCAATGCGCTGTACAGCCTTCCAAAATTAATTCCATTTTTCCATCCTGCATCTTAATCGTTGTAAGACTCGTTCCATGGATGAAAGGGGGGTTCCAAATTTCTTCAATAGGGGCATTTCTGCATAAAAGATAAAGTGCTTTGATCACGACTCCATGTGTAACAACGAGAACATTTCCAGAAGGAGTGGCTTTCTCTAGCTCTAATAAAAACTCAAGTATACGCTCTTTCACATCAGAAAAGCTCTCTCCACCCACACTTTCATACAAAGCCGGCAAATTCCAGTAAGCATGAAAATGAGTTGGATATTCCTTCTCAATATCCGCTTCCACTTTCCCCTGCCAATCTCCCAAATGGATCTCCATCAATCTTTCATCTGTTTCAATAGCCACTGCTCTTTCCCCAACAACTAACTTAGCTGTTTCTAATGTTCGATTGCTAGGGGAGGAAATAATCCGCACAAAATCTGTCTCCCTTAGTCTATCTCCCAATGATCGCGCGTCTTTCTTGCCCTTTTCTGTCAAATCAGAATCTAGCCGCCCCTGCATCCTTTTTTGCGTATTCCATTCCGTTTCCCCGTGTCTAATCACAAATAAATTTAACATTTGATCACTTCAACTTTATGAAAATAGGAACTAGCTGCTTTCATAATATCTTCCTTTTTCTCTTGGCTAAAAGCAGCCAGAAAACAAGTGGACGGTCCCGATGATTTTTTCACATCTAAATCGGCAGCTATCTCCGTCTCCCTAAATGTCCGATTCACAAACAATTGGTTCATTTCATAGAGAATCCCTTTCGAGCCTACAGGCAACAGGATGACACCCTCCAATAAACAAAATTGCTTAAATAAAGATAGAGGCGCGACTTCCGCTTCTAATTCGACAACCTCATTTCCAACCAATGGCTTACCAATAACCGCAACCATCGTCTCCTCTGAAAACTTCAAACTATGGTCAACAGTATCGTTCTTCACCTTTCCAAGAACAGTTAACCCAACTGCTGACTGTACTAGCGAAAAGTTACTTTCCGTACTGCCATTAATCTGAATCCCCTCTAAACCGAGCTCTTCAATCCCTCGATTAATACCGTCCATTAATGCGGTCCAAGCATGTTCTCCACAAAAATTCTGTACCGTAACAGCAAAGGGCTTACCCCCTGCTGCCATACACTCCATAACCGCTACTCGGAAGCTATAATAAGCTACCGTCTCATAAGGAACTTGGACTTCATCCATCTCCTTTAAACCCATCCCTCCGCTATTATCACTAGCCATGACAAGAGATTCTTCCCCATTAAAAGGGATGATCAGCACATCCCTCATTCGTATGTTCTCACTCTAGAGAGCATAGGCTCGACCAATCGGGCTAGTCTCGGAATTAGAATGAAGGCCAGGACGGTGTTCAAGGCAGAGCCAATTAAAAGAGACGGCACAATAGACAAATAAAATGCTTCACTAATTAAAAACATAAACGGAAGCGGCGCGGCGAACGAATTGCCAAGAATAAAGAACATACCTGCCTGCCACTTCATCCCTTTTCGGTAAAGAATGGCAAAAACATAGGCTAGGATGGCCATCTCAACAGCAACAATTCCATGAAACGGCCCCATCGGCATCCCGCCTAGCAAAGCTGACAGCAAATGCCCCATAGCCCCAACGACAGCACCCGAAGGACCGCCTATTATGGCCGCGGCAAGCAGCGCAGGAAATGCATCCAATGCCACGCTGCCGATAATCGCAGGAACTTTAATTGCAGCACCAATGGCTGTCAATGCCACTAATAAAGCAATTAAAGCCATTTTCATGCTTTTCATTTACTTATCCTCCTTGCGTTTCCCTTCACGAAAAACCTTCGCACTGCGGATATATTCAACATCCTTTTCATTCAAGCGGAAGTTGATAACCCTGGCCAACGCAAAGAAATAATCTGATAGTCTATTCAAATATTGCTGGGCTGCCTCTGAAATTTCAGGGTCTGCCTTTTTTAAAGAAACGACTAATCTCTCCGCTCTCCTCGTTACCGTTCGGGCAATATGGATCGATGCTGCAGCAGGTGTTCCCCCTGGTAAAATAAATCTTTCTAACTTAGGTGCCTCTTCAATTAATTCATCAATTTTTTTCTCCAAGTATTCAACGGATTCCTTTTGAAGTTTCAGCTCACGATCTTTCTTAACATTCGCTAAATCGCCGCCACAGTCAAATAATTCATGCTGGATTTTTTCCAAGTCATCCAAAATATCTTTAAATTTGTCTTGGTCCAGCTGTGCCATTGCCTGACCAACGAAGCAGTTCACTTCATCAACCGTTCCATATGCTTCAACCCGAATATCATCCTTATCCACTCTTCCACCGATAATGCTTGTTTTCCCTTTATCACCTGTACGCGTGTAAATTCTCATTGTCACTGCCCCTTTATTAATTTATGGTTTATTATATGGCAATCTGTAACTCACACTTCTCTTAAAATTAAACTCTTACCTTCATAGGCATTTACTTATTTTAACCGTTGGCTTATCCCATACCAGATTAAATCTGCTCGGCCTGCTGCTCGAACGGCATCCTGATAAGCCCAGCCCGTAAGATCACGCCACTTACGATCTTCTGCAAGCATAGGAACAATTCCTTTATTCATATCTGTTCCTATTAATATTATTTTTCTGCGCGGATCTTCATTCTCCCAATTCATCCACTCAGAAAACTGAAGCTGCCATTGCTCCCTAGCCTGACTGATTGCATTTCGAGCTGATAAATCCTTTAGCAAAAGTTCAATTCCTTCAAGAATAACGATTGGATCATCATCAAATCTCAATGGAGCGAGTTCATGTTTATTACAGGAAATCCATAAATGAGGAGTATCCTCTAATTGATAATATTCTGTTACCCATCTAGATTTGCCATTAAAGGCGCCTCCCGTAACAAAGTGCATCTTTCACCCCTCCTAAGATCTTCCCGATTCCAGATGAGCTCATAGCCTTTACCATGGGGGACTTCCCATTCCCAAAAGCCCTTTTCCATCGGTGCCCATTTCGTTAATAATGCCCGGATGACCCCTCCATGTGTGACAATTGCTGCTTTTTCCAAAGAAAGGTTATAAATTATATCGGTCACCTTGCTCCAGCCTAAATCCACTCGTTCAGAAAACTCATCAAACGATTCTCCCGCTGACGGCTTTTTGGTAAAGGAATCGGAAAGCCAATGCCGATATTCCTGATCATTCTCAAGCTCTTTATATGTTTTTCCTTCCCACCCGCCAAAGTTCATCTCCCGAAATTCTTCCATTCTATGAACCGTGTCATTAGGAAACATCATGTTTGCCGTCTCTAAGCATCTTCCTAAATCACTTGAAAAGAGATAATCATATTTTTCCGAAACTCTTTCTACTTTTTGACATAGGGGTGAATCCGTCCAGCCAAGATAAGCTTGTCGTTTATTTGCCTCTGTCAGCCCATGGCGAAATAATGCAATAACCACAATGTCATCCATAGCAGCACCTCCGTCCCCTCTACACTTGCTCCGAGCACATCCCCTGTCATTCCGCCAAACCAGCTACTAATTTTTTTTCGTAAAAAAAGAAAAAGGAATCCTGAGACAAAAATAAAGAAGAGCATCCCCCAAATGACTTCCTTTAGAAAAACTGCTGCAATGATAAGCAAAATGACGATATAAATCGGATAGACAACGAGGGTTCTTTCATTAGCCGCTTGTTTAAACAGCGTGCCCAAGCCTTCTTTTTTAGCCGGTTTCACTTTTAATAACAAAACACCCATCACTATTTTGCTGAAAAACGGCAGCAATGCGATCATCACATATGAAACCGAATGGATCATTTGGATAATCTCATAAATAAATAGAAAACGGGCGCTTAATAATACGATGACAGATAACACACCAAAGGCACCTGTCCGCGGGTCACTCATGATTTCAAGCCTTTTCTCTCGGTCCCGATAAGAAAAGAACGCATCACTTACATCCATCCACCCATCAAGATGGATCCCGCCAGTCAACATAATCCCCGCAAGCCACACTGCAAATGCAGCGGTTAAAAGAGAAAACGGAGTCCAGTGGAGAAAGCCATAAAGAATCAATGCATATATGACCCCTTGTATGAGGCCCAGAAGCGGAAAAGTCTTAATCGATTTTTCAAGATGGGCTTTATCCATTGACAGTTCGAAAGGGATTGGAATCGAAGTAAAAAACTGCAGGTTGATAAGTAATCCTTTAAACCACTTCATCAGCCATACCCCAGCTAAAAATAATCTCCTCTAACCTTTCCCAATCGAGATGCTCCAATAATCGGGAGGAGAGTTCGTCATACTTCTCATCCTCTAATTCATTGGGACGGGATGCTTCGATAACAAAGGCTTTCCCGGTAGGCATTGAAAGAGAGTCTTCCTCTTCAATCATATGATTTTCTACATAAGGAAGAACGCCCAGAACAGGAACACCCGTCCTTTCCTCCAGCCATTCCACTCCATCCTCGAATAACGTAGGGTCACCGCGAAACTTATTGATAACGAGCCCCTTCACCCTGGCTCTTTCTGCAGCAGAAAGTAACTCTAATGTGCCGACAATGCTGGCAAAGACACCGCCTCTTTCAATATCTGCTACTAATATCACCGGAACATCAGCCATTTCGGCAACCTTCATATTAACAAGCTCTTTATCCTTTAAATTGATTTCAACCGGACTCCCTGCTCCTTCCATCACAAGCAGGTCAAATTCTTTTGATAAATTCTCAAGCGCCGTTTCAATCGTTTGCAATCCCTTTTCGTAAAACAAATCCCGATAGCCTTTTCCAGAGACAGTCTCCAAGGTCTGCCCGAGTAAAACAATTTCTGAATTCTGATTGGGCCTTGGCTTCAATAATATAGGATTCATCCATTCAGTAGCCTCTGTTTTGGCTGCTTCAGCCTGCAGTCCCTGAGATCGGCCTATTTCCTTGCCGCCCTTAGTTATATAAGAAAAATTGCACATGTTCTGTGATTTAAATGGTGCTACTTTATAGCCTTTATTAGAAAACGCCCGGCAAAGGGCAGTAACAATTAAGCTTTTCCCCACGTCTGAAGCTGTTCCCTGTATCATAATCCCTTTCATGCTCATTCTGTTCCTTTCATCAGGATGGGAATGCCTGCCTCCACAAGAAAAGCTTGTTTAGCTTTGGCAACGATTTGCTGATGGAGCTGACCAAGCATTCTCCTATAAATGAAGACTAACTCATTGCTCCCTTGCGGTTCATTTAATACTTCATTGCTGACGACAATGAGCCGATGGCAATTTCGCGAAATCTGTTCAAGTCCCTCTAGAATCCCTTGCATGACCTTTTGTTGAAATTCAGGTTTCATCCATTGCTCATCCACACTAAAGAACTCATTATTTAATAGAGTTGTTAAACAGTCTAACAATATAATATCTGTATTGGTAAAGACACCCGAGAGTTCTTGCAGCTTAGTGGGCTTTTCCCACGTCTGCCAGCTTAAGCCACTATTCAGACGGTCCTTTTGATGCCGTTGGATTCTATCCTTCATCTCCGAATCACTCGCTTGTCCTGCAGCAACGTAATGAAGCTGTCCGCCTGTATTTTCCGCTTCACCTGCTGCAAGCTGTTCAGCGAAGCTGCTTTTTCCGCTCCGAACACCGCCGCTAATAAAGATTATGGACGACTCCGCCATTCCTCTATCGCCCCCATAAGTTTGTCATTCTCCTTTGGACCCTTTATTGCAAAACGCAGCCAGGCACCTTCTAGTCCTGGAAAATTCATCGTATGCCTTGGAATGATTCCTTTTGAGAGTAAAAATTGAAAAAGCGGAAGCTGATTTTGAACCAATGGGTCCTTTAATAAATAAAAGTTAACTCGTGAAGGGGATAGCATTAACTCTTTCTGACTATAAAAATTAAATAGTCTTTCTCTTTCCCTATCAATTAACTCCCTAATTTCCTTTACATAAGATTCACTTTCAAGACACCATTCTCCTGCCTGTAAGGCAAGTGCGTTTATGCTCCAATGCGGCTGAAAGCTTGCCAAATGATCAATGATGGCTTGATTTGCCATCACGTATCCTAATCGCAAACCTGGTATCGCAAACATTTTCGTCATGGATCGAATGATAAGCAAGTTCGAGAACTCATATATGTAAGGAACCATTGACTCATACTCGTAAAGGAAATCATAAAAGGCTTCATCCATAATGAAAAGGCAATTTTGTTTTTGACATTCATTCATCAGTTCAATCAGTTGAGACTTAGAATAATAAACACCTGTTGGATTGCATGGATTACACAGAAATAATGCGTCCGTATAGTGCAATTTTTCTGCTAGCGCTTCTACATTCAATTCCCATTTGTCTGGATTCAACTGATGATAATCGATCGTACAGCCGTTAATCCGGCACGCTTCTTCATATTCTGAAAAAGCTGGCTGAACGATCATAACTCTTTTTCCGGCAAGCATCCTACCGATAAGTGAAATCAGCTCCGCTCCCCCATTACCAATTAATATTTGTCTTTCCGATAGGTTTTCTTTTTCAGCCAGTTTCTTTTTAAACTTCTGTCCCTTTGGATCGGGATAATCAGCTATCAAGGAAAAAAGCTCCCCCCATTTTTCCTTCAAGATCGGAGGTGGGCCCAGCGGATTAATATTTGCGCTAAAATCAATCATATGATCTGGCAGCGGCATATTTAATGCAGTAAATAAATACTGAGGATTAGAACCATGTACGGGCCAATTCAATGAGCATTCCTCCTATCCACAGCAAGAATAAAAAGATTGGAATAGTACGTGTAACAATATGATTTGTCCTAAGAATATGCTCTTTTTCAAGTTTAAAAATCGGATCCCCCATAGTTGCCCGATTCGAAACGATTCCTTTGTAATAATTGATGCCGCCGAGCTGAATACCTAATAGCCCAGCAACCGCCGCCTCTCCCCAGCCAGAATTTGGGCTTGGGTGTTTTTTTGCATCACGTAAAATAATTTCCTGCACTTTTTTCGTACTAGTGTGCAAAGAACGGTTTCCAAACAGCATGCAGACAGACGTCAGCCTGCTCGGAATCCAGTTAACCGCATCATCTAGACGGGCAGAAGCCCAGCCAAAGTCTTCATATTTCTCGTTGCGGTAGCCAACCATCGAATCACATGTATTAATCGCCCGATAAATAAGTGCAAGAGGAGCTCCTCCAATTAACGCCCAGAAAAGCGGAGCCGTAATCCCATCACTCGTATTTTCAGCAACGGTTTCAACGGTCGCTCTTACAATTTCAGGCTCGTCTAGCCTATCAGTATCCCGGCCGACTATATAAGATAGCTTATGTCTAGCCTCCGCGAGATCTCCCTTTTTCAAAGGATTGTAAACAGTCAGAGCAGCCTCTTTTAAACTTTTTTGTGCAATGGCGGTTGAAATCAAAATAGCTTCCCCAAGTATGCCAGCAAGCGGATGGATCCCATACATGACATTGACAAGCAGGAGAGATATACCACCTACTGTCAGTAAAACTGTTAACAGCATGACTGTTCCTTTTAATCTTCTCGAGCTTCCTTTATTCCAGCTTTTGTCTAATTTATAAATAAGAGAACCCATCCATTTAACAGGATGCGGATAGTGTGGCGGGTCACCTACGACTAGATCGATTAGTATGGCAATCGTCAGGGCAATCAGGTGATACAATATCATTTCTTCACCCTTTTTCTGCTCTTTTGAATCGCTTCCTTTGTACATTCATAGACGCCTTTACCGATCATTTTTCCAAGCGGCGTGATGGTGCCGGCATATTCTAGCTTCTGGCCTCTTTGAGTAGATGCAATTAATATACTGTCTGTCGATGTTCCTGTGGCGATTGTGCCTGTAACAGGGTCCTTTACTTCTAGGTCTTGCAACGCTTTTACCTTTGCTTCCGTAGCGGTCATGATACTCTGGATAATGGCCTCCTCCGTCATGTCTCCGCTGACAAAAACCCATGTATTAATCGTACCCGGCTGTAATTGAAAAGCATGTTCATCAGCTTTGGCTGCGTCAACAGCGTTTCCTACACCTGCTGTTACAATAATAAACGCTGCAAAACTTTCGTCTTGATAAAGCTGATAGCTCACATCCTGAAGCATGACGGCTGTCATCATACCCACTGTTTCTCCTGGCTCAAACCCATGAGCCTTTAAATACTCAACCATCTCTTTCCGATGATCACTGCAGTCATAATTTTTATCCACATGGCGATTCACAAATAGTTGATGCCAGCCTGTTCCGGAGCCAACAACTCCCGATGACATTGTTCGAAGAGGGATAGGCGACCGGAAAACAACATGTTGATCAGAAAGCTCTAGATAACTTTCATCTAGGCATAAACATTCCTGATCCCTTGCTAGGTCTTCAGGGAGTAACACCATTTGAGGGGCAGGCACCTTTGGATGGGGATGCTTTTCAATCTTCGTCTTGTAGACCCCTCGTATTCGGTCTTCCCGCAACACTTCATTTGGTGTGTCGTTTATATTAATTTCACCCTTCTCTAACAGCAAAAGCCGGTCACAATATAAACCTGCTAAATTCAAATCATGAAAAATAGAGACAACCGTCAGGCCGCGATTTTTTGTCCAGCTTTTTAATAAATCAAGCAAATCCTTTTGAAAGGAAAGATCGAGATGGTTCGTTGGTTCATCCAGCAGCAAAATTTCAGGCTCCTGCGCCAGTGCCTGTGCTAAGAAAACCCTTTGTCTTTCTCCGCCTGAAAGCTCATGAAGATTATGGCTTTCAAAATGCCCAACGCCTGTCTGTTCCATTGCCTGCTTTACTATCTGTTCGTCCTCCTGTGACCACGAATGAAACCATCCCTTTTGATGAGCATACCTCCCTAAAGAAACCGTTTCCTTTACAGTATAAGAAAAGCTTTGATTGGAATGCTGCGACAGAACAGCAATGATTTTCGCTAATTCTTTAGTGGAGTAATCACTTAATGATTTTCCTTTTAATAAGACCTGCCCGCTGCTAAAAGGCAAAATGCCACTAAGCATTTTGAGCAACGTTGTTTTTCCGCTTCCATTCGGACCTAATATCCCGAATAACTCTCCTTTTTCCAGTTCAAAGGATACATTCTTGATGACAGAATCTCCTGTATATCCTCCTGTTATCTGTTGGACGCTAAGCATGATTTATCCTCTTCTTTCCGTTCTTCGTTTCATCAAAATGATTGCAAATACAGGTGCCCCAATAAGCGCTGTAATAACCCCAATCGGAAGCTCGGTTGGAGAGATAATGGTTCTTGCTACAAGATCGGCAAGAATAAGGAAGCCGCCGCCTGTTAATATGGATAAAGGCAATAAATGCTTATGATCCGGTCCCCACAGCATCCTAGTCAAATGCGGAATAACGAGCCCTACAAAACCGATCGTACCCGAAACCGCCACAGCCGCTCCTGTAAGCATCGAGCCTGCAATAAGAATCATCATCTTTCTTCTCTGCACATTCACGCCTATATGCTGGGCTCTTTCTTCCCCAAAGGACATAGCATTCAGTTCATTGCTATTTATGATCAGGATAACTGACCCAATAATAAAGAATGGAATGATAATTTTGATATAAGCCCAGCCGCGCATCGATACACTGCCAAGCAGCCAGCCAATAATTTGCCTTAATTCCTCGCCTGTTAAAGCAATCATCAGTGAGATGAAAGCTCCTAAGAAGGAACTGAAAATAATACCTGTTAAAATAATCGTCTCTACCTTCATCGACCTTTCCACTTGGCGGGCAAACAGCAGGACAAGAAAAATGGTAGCAAAGGAAAAAAGGATGCTTAATAACGGGAGCGTAAATAGGCCCAAAAACGGAATGGAAAGTCCGAAGAATAGAGTAATAACAGCTCCCACCGAGGCACCTGAAGAAACGCCTAGCGTATACGGGTCTGCGAGAGGATTTCTCAATAAACCTTGGAAGGCGGCTCCCGCAATTGCGAGAGATGCGCCAACCAAGCCTGCCAGAATAACCCTAGGAAGACGGATATTCATAACAATATTTGAAAACATCGAATCAACTTGTTCATTTGGTGTCATGCGGAAAATTTCTGCACCAATAATTTTAATAATATCCATCGCAGGAACAGAAACCGTTCCAATGGAAATGCCTAGCAGCATGGCGGTAACTAGAAATCCGACTGCAAATATATAAGCAAAAATTTTATTATTTAAATGTTTCCGGGTAAATAGCTTTTGCAAGTAGTTCTACTCCTTCAACAAGCCTTGGGCCTGAACGGGTAACGGTATCAGAATCAACGTCTACCACTTGATTATTTTTAACTGCATTAATTTCCTGCCAGCCATCGCGGCCAAGCACGTTGCCAATAGGGTCTTCTGTATAATATCCGTGAGTTGTAATAATTACATCCGGATTTCTTTCAATTACCGCCTCTGGATCCATTTTCGGCCAGCTTTCTTCGGTTACAACGTTATCTGCATGAATCATTTTAAGCATTTCATCCATAAACGTGTTCGCTCCAACGGCATAAATTTCCGGAGCAGGGGATACTTCAACAAAAACTTTTTTTCGATCTGCATCCTGGATTGTTTTTGCTTTTTCTTTAATCTCTTCAAGCTTTGCTTTCATACTTGAAACAAGCTTTTCAGCCTCTTCCTTCTTTCCACCAGCTGTACCTATCATATTTATGGAATCAAACACTTCATCAAAATTTTTCGCATCATTGACTACGAGAACAGTAATCCCCGCATCTCTTAGTTGCTGAAGACCAGCTTCTGCATTATGAGCGCTAGATGCATGTGCCAATACTAGGTTCGGGCTTAAGGAAATAATCTTTTCAACATTAAAATCCATACCGCCAATTTTTTCTTTCTCTGCAGCTTCAGCCGGATAATTGTCAAAATCAGATACCCCAACGACTTCCTCACCTAAACCTAATCCAAATGCAATCTCTGTATTACTTGGAAGCAGAGAAACAATTTTCTCAGGCTTCGACTCTATAACAACCTCATTATCGAGGGCATCCTTAATTGTAACCGGAAAATCGGCCTTCTCCTCTTGTGCTGGCTGCGTTTCCTTCTCTGCAGTATTTTCAGTTGGTTCTTCTGCACTTCCCCCGCATCCTGCCAAAACGCCGATAGCCAGCAGCAATACGAATAATACTGAATAAAGCTTTTTCATTCTAAATTCCTCCAATTTTGAATTACGGGATAACCCTGATCTGAATCCCACATTTTTTGAAATAAAAAAACATCCCCACATGTAATATGGAGATGTTTGCATAGGCATACGAGAAAATAAAGGCTTGTACCTGTCAAACACCTCCTATCCTCGTAGGCTTGTGGTGCATAAGAATTAGGCAGGTCTCCTGGCTCATGGTCATCGCTTTTCTGCGCCTTCCCATACATTGCTTGTACAGTGGTCAAATGCAGTAAGCTCCCATTTACAGTGGCGGGACCGCGTTGGAATAACACCAACTTCCCTTTTAAGTCTTCCTTGTAAGAAAACACCCATTCTTTAAATTATGTATGAAATTTTTCCGCACTTCTGATTATACACTATATTTTTAGAAAATGGGGTAAAGTTATATTTTACTCATGCAAAAACCAATAACAGATGTCTACCTCTATTATTGGCCGTACATTTTCCATTCCCTCAGTTTTTTATCAAAGACAAGCTTTGCAGCACATGGAGTTTTCACTATATATTCGTATTCCTCATACATTTCATCCATATCGGCAAAATCGCCTATCGGCCAAACTGGAATTTCAATTTTTGCCCGACTTTGGTCAATATCCTTAATAGACAGAATGACCCCTTCTCTCATAAGGGGTTTCAATGTACGAAGAATATCATTTGATATCGGCGGATAGGTTTTCTTTTTCTTCAAGCCAAGCAATGATTTCTCTACTTTTGTATGGACCATCTTTTCAGGAATGACTTCCCCAAGCATTCGGAAAAAATCATTAAAATCCCGATAATACGTTTTATTAAACCAGCCGTCATCATGGGCTAAATAAACATACCGATTGCTCAAATTATTATAAAAGGGCGGTTTCAGATGCTCCTTCAAATGGCCAATGTATAAAAGCTCTGCGATGGCTTGGCCCGAAAGCTCATTTAAATCCTCTTCTTCTTCGAAATCAATCCAGCAGAAATCACCATACCCATATACATCTTTATCCATTAGCTTTCTCAGCTTGTCTTTTGATACATATTCATGTAAGGTGTGCATATTAAAGTCAGCATCATCATAGCGATGCTTTAACAATAGCAGATTGTTTATCGAATCGAACAAAGCTTGTGTGAACTCAGAAAATTCAATTCCGTACGTCATGACATATTGCTCACGTTCATTCAAATGAATATAGATGATATCTCGAATATTATGATTCCTCTTTTTCAATGGTGAAACCTCCGTACGTATGATAAGTGAAACTTCAATCAGTGGGGGTTTACCAACGCACAGACGTGCTAGTGCCAATGTTTGCCACAGGACGTGACAATCTTAGTCGGCTTTCATCCCCCACTGATTGTTAGTTGAACCAATCGGACCTTTACGGGCTGTTGATCCTCCACTTAGAAATTTTTAGTTTTACTCAACTTCTTGAAGTGGGGGGTCTTACAGCCCGTTAATCTGCGATAAAAAATGCTTACATCTTCAGAATAAAAGAGTCAATTTAATAAGATATTTAATAACAGAATCATCTTATCAATAAAAAACAAGGTAATGAATCACTTTATTTTATTTTCCTCAAAAAAGTTTCAATTATATTTATCATAACGGCATTTCTTTCAATAGCAAATTTTTTTATAATAATCATGGTATGTTATTCATTATGGCGCAAGTGCCTTAAAGATTAAACCTCATTCCCGCGAAAGGAGTGTGAGTTGAATGATTCAGAATATGACAGAAAATCAAATCACTCTTCACATTATTAAAACATTAAAAGAAAATAAGAAAAAAGAGTTTGAAACCATTCTCGATGAATTGCAGCCTTATGATATTGCCCAAATTTACGAAGACCTTCCAGAAAAGCATAAAACACGTTTTTTGCTTTATATGAATGTTGACCGGCTTGCTGACTTAATTCAAGAGCTAAGCAAAGAGGATCAGCTTGAGGTTTTAAATAAATTAGGTATCGAGAAAACAGGAGAAGTTCTCGATTTAATGGACAACGATGACTTAGCTCTTCTCTTGGATGATTTATCCCCTGAAAAAATCGCTTCGCTTCTTTCAGGAATGAAGAAAAGCGAATCCAAAATTGTTCAGGACATTATGAATTATCCGCCAGAAACAGCTGGGCGGTTGATGACAAACCGCTTCGTTTGGATTCGGGATTATTATACCGTTATGGACGCGGTTGGAAAACTGAAATCATTTGTTGAATTTGCTGAAACCATCAATTATTTATATGTCATTGATCAAGACCGGAAACTGGTCGGCGTTGTATCTTACCGTGACCTCCTGATTGCTGAGCCTACCGAGGTCATTAAAAATATTATGTACGAACGAGTTATTTCGGTTTCCGTGACTACCGATCAGGAGGAAGTAGCAAGACTCGTTGAAAGATATGACTTTCTTGCGATCCCAGTTGTCAGTGAAGAAAATGTGTTGATGGGGATAGCGACAGTTGACGATATTATTGATGTTGTCATTCAGGAAGCAAATGAAGATTTTGAAAAACTTTCTGCTACAGGGAAGTCGATTGATTTCGAAACAAAGGCTTTCGTAGCTGCCTATCGAAGGCTCCCATGGTTGATTTTGCTCTTATTTATCGGAATCTTATCAGGCAGTATTATTAGCGGCTATGAAGAAACTCTGCAGAAAGTCGTGGCTCTAGCCTTCTTTATGCCTATGATCTCTGGGATGACAGGAAATACCGGAACTCAATCTCTTGCTGTCGTTGTCAGAGGGCTTGTTTCTAATGATATCGACAAGAAAGTGGTAATTCATCTCATTATGAGAGAATTTGGGGTAAGCTTGATTATTGGTTTGATTTGCGGAGTTTTAATTTCACTCATTGCCTTTTTTTGGCAAGGCAACGCAATTCTAGGCGCCGTGGTTGGCAGTTCCTTATTTCTAACATTAATCATTGGGACATTAGCAGGAACCATCATTCCTTTAATTTTGTACCGTTTCAAAATCGATCCTGCTGTTGCTTCAGGACCGTTAATTACAACATTAAATGATATTTTCTCACTTGTGACATACTTTGGGATTGCGACAATGTTTATTAATCATCTTATGTAAAGGCATGGATCTTTTTCCGTGCTTTTATTTTCGGAAACTTCTAGGCTTATTTTTTCGTCATATAAGTATGCAGCAGGAAAAGGCATTGAAAGGGTATTTTTTCTTTGTTACGATGAAATGGAAAGAATAATAGGAATAGGTGTATGCTTAATGAATAAGCCAATAAAAGTAGCCGAACGATTCGATTGGACATTGTGTCTTCTTTTATTTATATTTTTTTTAATAAGTTGTATAGCTATATATAGCGGGCAAGCATCTGGACAATATGAAGGTAATTTTGTGTTGAGCCAGGTAAAGAACTATGTAGTAGGGATTGTGATAATTGGAATTGTCATGTATTTTGACAGTGAACAAATTAAAAGACTCTCTTGGATTCTTTACGGGCTGGGAATCTTGCTTCTCATTGGGTTGTTTATAGCACCTCTAAGTTTAGTACCAGAGATAAAGGGTGCAAGGCTGTGGTATAAAGTTCCTGCACTTGGTTCCTTTCAGCCATCTGAATTCGTTAAGGTTTTCCTTATCATTACCTTAAGCAGAGTCATTGCCAATCATTACGAAAAGTTCATCGTCAAAACGATAAAAACTGATTTATTTCTTTTATTTAAACTTGGAATCATAACAGCTGTTCCGTTAGGTCTGATTATTATTGAGGATTTAGGCACAGCCCTAGTAATCATCGCTATTGCAACAGGCATTATTTTAGTATCAGGGATCTCTTGGAAGATTATTGTCCCCATTTATGGATTAGGTACCGTTTTTGGCGGAACCATTCTATACCTAGTCATTTGGGCACCTGAGTTTTTGGAAAAACACTTTAATATTCAAACGTATAAATTGTTTCGAATATACTCCTGGATAGATCCAGCCGGCCACAAACAGGGCGCCGGATTGCAGCTGTATAAATCATTGCAGGCCATCGGCTCCGGCCTTTTAACAGGAAAAGGCTTTAGCGAAAGACAGGTTTATATTCCTGATAGTCATACTGACTTTATATTTAGCGTAATAGGCGAAGAATATGGATTTATTGGCGGCAGTTTGGTCATTAGTTTATTTTTCCTCCTCATTTATCATTTGACGAAAACAGCTCTTGAAACGAAGGATCCATTTAATACTTATATTTGTGTGGGTGTGATCAGTATGATTACTTTCCACGTTTTTCAAAATATCGGGATGACCATTCAAGTTCTGCCGATTACAGGTATCCCCCTTCCTTTTATAAGCTATGGAGGAAGCTCCTTAATGGGCAATATGATGGCAATGGGTCTTATATTCAGTATTAGGTACCACCATAAAGCTTATATGTTTGCATCTGATTCCAAATACGTGGCTAAAAGAGCCAACTAATCTAATATGATAGGTAGCTAATGTACCATTCCCCTCATTCACAAAAAATCGGGCATTTCCGCCCGATTTTTTCATGCTGATCCTTTTATTTTTGCACGATAGCTTTGAACCTTCATCATTGATTTAATAAAGAAATACAGAATAAAGCAGCCTAATAAAATAAGTCCGACTATACTTAAACCGATAAGTTTAAAAATGACACTTATTAAGGTTGCAATATAGATGCTGCTAAGCAGCAGGGTTATTTCTTTATTTTCATAATATCTCGTCAGCTTCGCGCCAAAGGATGAGCCAATTAGACCACCTGCAACAAGAAGCAAACTTACTTTATAATTGATCGGAACCGTGAATGCGTAGGATAAAAAAGCTACTGGAACGATTAGAAAAATGGTAAAAAGACTTGTTCCGATCGCTTTCTTTGGTTCTAATCCCAAAAAGGCAACCGAGAGCGGCACAATAATAAAGCCTCCACCTACTCCTAATGTTGCAGAAACAAATCCTGCGAATGCACCGATAAGAATCATTTTTATCATTGATGGGGCAACAGGATTGCTTTTTTCAGACCCCTCTGCCTTACGCCCTTGTTTAAACATTTTCATTGCAAAATACGAGAGTAAAATGATATAAAAAATCGGGATAACCCATTCATCTAAGCCTCTATTTTCCAAGAAAAGCACAAATGGCTTTGCCAGCTGAGTGGCTGCAATTCCGCTTATGCCGAGAATGACTCCATTTTTCCAAAGGATGTTTTTTAAGCGGATATGTGTTGTGATTCCTGAAAATGAAGTTCCAAGTGTAAATAATAAACTTGTCGTCACCGCTTCAATAGGAGAATAGCCAAAAAGCATGAGCAGAGGTGTTAAGATAAATCCTCCGCCAACCCCGAAGAAACCAGATAATACACTAATACAGGCACCTAATAGAAAAAATAAACCAATGAGCATCATAAAACTCCTTACTGAATGCGACCTTTCCTATATTGTAGATGATTTATCCGCTTAATGCTAAACTTTTTCAGCCTTAGCTTGATACGCCGCTTTCAACATTCTTTTCCTTTAACATGACGTGCCTCCATAAAATGAATTGCATCAAAGGAGAATGAACATTGGTAATATTATTTATGTATTCATTTGAAAAATGAAGAAAAACTAATAACAATTACTCCTAGCTCTTTTATGGCTAGGTTTTTTAATATTTAATACTAAATTATAATTATTATAATTTAGTATTGATTTTAACATTGTATATGTTATAATAAATTTAGACATAACAGAGGAGGATGAAATTATGGAAAACTTATATTCAGCATTAAATGTTCAAATTGCAAATTGGAGTGTCCTTTACACAAAACTTCACCGCTATCATTGGTTAGTAAAAGGCCCATTCTTCTTTACGCTTCATGAGAAATTCGAGGAGTTTTACAATGAGGCTGCAAGTGTTGTAGATGAAGTTGCTGAACGCCTGCTAACAATTGGCGGAACACCTGTCGCAACAATGAAGGATTACTTAAGCCTGGCAACGATCGAAGAAACAAAAGGCGAAACAACTTCAGATGAAATGGTTTCAAGTTTGATTGCCGATTACAAGCAATTAAAATCGGAGCTAAAAGAGCTAGCCGATTTAGCTGACGAACAAAATGAAGACGCGACTAATGATCTAGCTGTAGGGCTGATAGGGAAAATTGATACACATATTTGGATGCTTAGTGCTTACTTAGGAGAATAATATAAGACAGATGTAAAGTCAGTGAGATTTCTCACTGGCTTTTTTTCGTTTAAAAGAGGAATTGGCTTCTAAATCGTGAACTATTACAATAACTATTTTGTAGGATGTGGTTAATTGAAGAAATATATTGTTCTGCTTGATATTGTTTTTTACGTTGTGTTTCCCTTGGCAGTATGGAACTTAGGCCGCGAGTGGCTTGGGGACTACTTGGCCATGATTCTATCTACAGTACCAGGTATTCTTTACAGCCTATACCGCTTTTTTGAGCTCAAGAAAATTAACTTCTTCGGTATTTATTTACTAACCAATCTGATCATTACCTTCCTCATTGATGTACTAGCAGGTTCAGCCCTTCAGCTCCTTTGGAATAATGTCATTTATTCCTATATTTTAGGCGTTGTTTTCTTTGGGACCATCATTGTCAAAAAGCCCATTTTTTTATATATGGCGCTTGATTTGACGGAAATGCAAGGGCAGGATCGTTCAGAGATGAAATCCCTTTTCTTTGAGAAGAAAATATTAACCATCTTCGGCTGGATTACCGCTGGCTTTGCCCTTAAGTTTATCATTTTGGCAACTATTAAAACGTGGCTTATTCAACAATATGGTGTAGAAGCATTTGATAAAGGAATTATTTTAAGACAAATACTAAACTGGGGCTTTACGATTGTGTCATTGAGCGGTTTTTATTTTATAAACAAGGAGTTAGGAAAATCTTCTCATGATGATGACAAGGAGCCTTCTCAAGGAGAAAGTCCAATACTTAAATAATAATCACTCAGGATTGTAAGAAAATGTTAAGATTAGCTTATTGAATATGTTTAAGGAGCAACAGCATATGAATAACTTGAAGTACTCACTCTTTATTTTCATCGGTGCCTGCAGTTATGGGATTTTAGCTTCTATCGTCAAAACAGGTCTAACAGCCGGCCATACGGTTTATGAGTTAACTGGCAGCCAGTACTTATTTGGTTTTTTGTTGCTTTTAATAACTTATCCATTTATTAAACGGGTAAAAATTAGCTTTAAACAAGCTGGGGCACTTATGTTAACCGGCACTGCCTTAAGCTTGACAGGTATTTTTTATGGACTAAGCCTCGAGCGTGTCTCTGCTTCCCTAGCAATTGTTTCCTTATTTCAATTCACATGGATTGGTATATTAATAGAAGCCCTATATGAAAAGAAGATGCCAAGCAAAAATAAGATTCTTTCTGTCATCTTTCTAATTATTGGTACGGTTTTTGCTAGTAATCTTTTGAGCAGCAGCGCCCAGCCTCTTCAAATTGATGGTTTGGTTTATGGATTTTTATCTGCTGTTACGTATGCATTATTTATTTTTGCAAGCGGGAAAGTGGCAACAGGTGTGCCGACTATTCAACGAAGTGTTTTTATTACACTTGGAGGACTTATCGTACTCTTATTCATTGCAGGTCCTATGCTTATTACAAATGGGGTTAACCTCGATGGCCTGTGGAAATATAGTTTATCCATGGCGTTTTTCGGAGCGATTTTTCCAATCGTCCTTTTTGCAATTGGAACACCGAAAATTGACGCTGGGCTAGCTACCATTGTTGGGTCTGCCGAACTGCCTGCTGCAATTGTCGCTGCCATGCTTATATTGGGGGAGAAAATAACAAGTGCACAAACAATTGGAATTGCTCTTATCCTAATCGGCATTTCCATTCCCCAGCTTCGATTTATAAGAATGTCCCGGAATCGATTAGGAGCTTGAAAGATTTTTAGGAGGGAAATATATAATGATTTTTAAGGAAACCATTTCTTCCGAGGAAGAACTTCGCACATTATTAGGAACGCCCAGCAAAAATGTGGCAAATAAGGTAATCCATCATATAGATCATCACTGCAAGGATTTTATCGCAAAGTCTCCAATTCTATTTATTTCAACCTCGGATACACATGGAAACTGCGATACCTCTCCTCGCGGGGATGCGCCAGGTTTTGTACATATAATAGATCAACAACATATAGTTATACCTGAAAGACCCGGAAACAAACGGATGGATTCGCTGAGGAATATCATTGCTAATCCCCATATCGGTCTTATCTTTGTCATTCCAGGCCTCGAAGAAACTTTAAGAATAAATGGAAAAGCATGCATTATTAAAGATTCGGATGTTCTCGAAAAAATGGCGGTTCAAGGCAAGGTCCCTTCACTTGGCATCGGGGTTCGGGTAGAAGAGTGCTTTATACATTGTGCCAAGGCCTTTAAGCGTTCTAAGCTTTGGTACCCTGAAACTTGGTCTTCGAAAGATCAATTACCATATCCGCCGCAAATATTAGCAGATCATATTAATTTACCAGATGTAAATAGTGAAACCATTCATACATCTCTTGAAGAAAGCTATTCTAAAAGACTATATTGAAATGAATGCAGAAAAGGAGTGGTTCTAACAGAGCCATTCCTTTTTACTTTTATTAAAAGATTCCCCCCACTTCCCTTTATAACTAAGAATTTTTTATTGACATTTCCCTTTTTCAGGAGTATTTTATTAAACACGTTATTTTGGGGAACTCTTTAAAATAGCTCAAGTATCGGGGGGATTTTCATGCAAAGGCATTTTTGTTTTATTAGGAAAAAGGTGCATATTAGCCATGATGAATAAAACATTAAAAATCAGTCCACCACGTCTTCTTGTACTTGTTTTTGCTTTCTTTATTGGTGTAGGGACGATCCTATTAAAACTTCCCATAGCTACGGAGCACTCCATTTCTTGGATTGATGCACTTTTCACAACCACATCTGCTATGACAGTAACAGGTCTAAATGTAGTTGATCCGGGATCAACCTACACTTTATTTGGAGAGATTGTTATTATGTGTCTCATCCAATTAGGCGGCTTAGGTATTATGTCGTTTGCTGTTTTGATTTATTTCATGCTTGGAAGGAAAATAGGCTTTCAAGAGCGGCTCGTTATGCAGCATGCTTTAAATCAGACTTCACTTGGGGGAGTTATTAGGCTTATTCGGAATTTATTTATCTATTCTTTTGCGATTGAGGGCTGCGCCGTCATTTTGCTTTCGATACGTTTTGTCCCTGAATACGGTTTAGCAAAAGGTCTTTACTACAGTTTGTTTCATTCTGTTTCAGCCTTCAATAATGCAGGTTTTGCTCTTTGGGAAGATAATCTTATGGGTTTTGTAGGTGATCCTGTCATTAATCTCGTGATTTCGCTTTTATTTATTATTGGCGGTATTGGTTTTACGGTTTTAATTGATTTGAAAAGAGCAAAAAGATTTCGAGATTTATCTTTACATTCAAAGCTTATGATTATTAGTACGATTGCTGTAAACATAGCATCAATGATTATTATTTTTCTTTTAGAATACAATAATCCAAACACATTAGGCCCTTTAACTGGCTGGGAGAAATTCTGGGCCACTTATTTTCAAGCCGTTTCCCCTAGAACTGCTGGATTTAATACGGTTGATCTCAGCGGTCTTGAGGATCCCACTGCATTTTTCATGACTTTACTCATGTTTGTTGGTGCAGGGAGTGCTTCTACAGGCGGGGGGATTAAGCTGACAACCTTTATTATTTTTATTCTAGCTGTAACAACCTTTATACGAGGGAAAAGCGCTATTGTGGTTTTTCGAAAAACCATTGCTGATACATTCGTTATTAAAGCTTTAGCCATTACAATGATTAGTATCCTGTTTATCTTTATCGCGATATTCTTCCTTACCATTACAGAAAATCAGCCTTTTATAAAACTTGCTTTTGAAGTCCTGTCTGCTTTCGGTACCGTTGGACTCACAATGGGATTAACAGGAGACTTATCTGAAATTGGGAAACTGATCATTATCTTTATCATGTTCCTTGGAAAATTAGGCCCTTTAACATTAGTATTTTCATTTGCCCGTCATCAAAAGGAACAGAAAGTGCGTTATCCAAAGGAAGATATATTAACAGGATGAAAATATACTGGTTGGCTTGTAGAAACGGTTCTTCTACAAGCTTTTTTGATATTATTAGCTGAATAAATTTCATTTTGTTAGCAATTTCGAATGACTTATCAGCGAAATATTGATTTGTCAGCTAATTTAAGGATTTATTAGCCAAATCGATCTGTTTTGTCAGCCAATTTGGGGTTTAATCAACCCAATCGACCCGTTTATCAACCAATTTAGAGATTTATCAGCCAAATCGACTCGTTTATCAGCCAATTTAGGGATTTATCAGCCAAATCGACTCGTTTATCAGCCAATTCCAGCTCCGAAAAAAAACGCCCTATCCTCTAAGATAGAACGTCCCTCAACTCTTCATAAAATTTGAAAGCACCTTGCCGATTTGTGCTAGCGTCTGCCTGCCTTCTGCCTGCTTGGAAAGCTGATCAATCAAAACAGCAGCATAAATTGTTTTTCCACCATACTTAATGATAGCACAATCGTGTTCGACACCAGGTAATTCTCCTGTTTTATTAGCAACTTGCATGGCCTCTAAATCTATCGATTCAGAAAGCTTATTCTTAAACTGTTGCTTTTCCAGTATACCAAAAGCCTTTTCTGAGTTTTCCTTTGATAAAAAACGATGTTGATCAATGACCTTTAAGCAAGTAACCATATCATTTGGAGTTGTATAATTGTCCATTCCAATTTTTATTGCTTCAAAATCCATCATCTTTCGGTTAAGTTCAGTGCTTTGCAGGTTTAGAGCTTTTATACACTGATTAATTTCATTCATTCCTAGCCGATCGATTACTAGATTTGTCGCACTATTATCGGAAACAATGATCATTAATGCCATTAAATCGATTATTTTTAAATTCAAATCAGCCGACAAACCTTGTATGATCCCCGCGCCTCCTACTCTTTTAGAGGGGAAAGCGGGTAAATATTCGTGAAGGTCAAGAAGTCCATCTTCACATTGTCGAAATCCCTCTATTAAAATAGGAATTTTAATCAGACTCGCTGCAGAAAACTTATCATTATGATTGATTTCTATCCGGCCTTCACAAGTTTCAATGACTAATCCGACTCTACCTTCACAATGAGCAACAAGTTCAGAAACCTGCTTTTGTAAATTTCCATGGCCCATCATTACTCTTTCGCACGAAACGTAACAGCTACTTGCGAGTTGTTAGAGTCACCTGTCACGTTCTTATTATATAAATGGCAAGCAACAAAATGGCTCTCCTCCACTTCCTGCCATTCAGGCTTCATCGTTGCACAAGCTTCCATCGCATATGGACAGCGAGTTCTAAATACACATCCACTCGGCGGATTAATTGGACTCGGAAGCTCGCCCTGTAAAATAATTCGTTCACGCCTGTCTTCTACATCCGGATCTGGAATCGGGATAGCTGATAAAAGAGCCTGTGTATACGGGTGAAGAGGATTTTTATAAAGATTAGCGCTTTCCGTCAATTCCACAAGGTTCCCTAAATACATAACACCTATCCGGTCACTAATATGTTTAACCATGGATAAATCATGGGCGATAAATAAATAAGTTAACCCCTTCTTCTTTTGTAAGTTCTTTAGAAGGTTGACGACCTGTGCCTGAACAGATACATCCAGCGCGGAAATCGGTTCATCTGCAATAATGAAATCTGGATCTAACGATAGAGCGCGGGCAATACCAATTCTCTGTCTTTGACCACCGCTAAACTCATGCGGATAGCGATTCGCGTGATCCCTATTAAGACCAACGTCCTCTAATAATTGATATACTCTTTCGAGTCGCTCCTGCTTATTCGGATATACCCCATGAACCTCCATTGGCTCAGAGATGATTTCCTTTACGGTTGAACGCGGATTTAATGAGGCATATGGATCTTGGAAAATCATTTGCATCTTTCTATGGAAAGCAAACTTTTCTTTTTCATTCATTTCATGGACATTTTTTCCTTCAAAAATAACTTCGCCCTCTGTCCGATCATATAGCCCGATAATGGTACGTCCGGCAGTCGATTTTCCGCAGCCAGATTCCCCAACAATTCCGAACGTTTCTCCCTTTTTTATATAGAATGAAACATCGTCAACCGCCTTTAATATTTGTCCTTTTCCTAAAGAAAAATGTTTCTTAAGATGCTTTACTTCTAACAATGCTTCATTTGTCATAACTATTCCCCCGTCTCTTGCCAATAGCGTCTAGCTGCACATAATTCCTTTTCGTATACTGTGTCCTTTAATTCGATGATCTCTATACTTTTTCCTGTATTAGGGGAGTGCAGGAGCTTTCCTTCCCCGTAATAAATGCCAACGTGATGAATTTTGCCCTTCCCTTCCTCATAGGCAAAGAACAGGAGGTCGCCTGGCTTTATTTCGTTCAATTCAACATTTTCCCCTGAGGCTGCCTGATCATGTGCATCACGTGGAATCGTGTATCCATTAGCTTTGCACATTGAGTAGCTAAATCCTGAGCAATCATAGCCGTAGCTGCTCATTCCTCCCCATAAATAAGGCAATTGAAGGAATTGTACACCTGCCGCAACTATGCTTTCTCCATTACCTTTAGGACGAGCATGCAAGGTTTCATACTGACTGATTTCTCCAGCCTTTAACAGGCCATCTCCTGATGGCGTTTGAACCCGTACCCAATCACCCTCCAACCCTATTATAGGCAATATGGTTTGATAGCTTAATATCATAATAGGCTCATAATCGCTTCCGTATAGAATACTCTTTTTCTCGTCTACGACTGCAATTGTTCCCTCTTCAAGCTTCCAGTCTTGAGTCTGAATGAGCTGAGCCTTCGGAACCCATCCTGGATATCCTTTAGGATTTTTGGACGAAGCTTGGTCGAGAACAATGATTTGCGCCCAATCCTCCTTCTCTTCTGTAATCAGAACCTCTTGACCGAATAACACTTGTGTTTGGACGAGGTTTTGATTACATAGCCCTAAGCTCGTTTCATAGGTCAGGCCATTTAGCCACGCTTCCACATCAGCCGGGTACTCTACTGCTTCTTTATCGATTTCCCTCGCGGAGTCATAAGATGTCCAAACCGTAGCTACCGGAACATTTACTAGCCATTTATATTGAGTTGCCAAGTGAAACCCCTCCCTCTACATGAACATGGCGTATGCCTAGCCCTGGCTCTGATGGCAGGGTAACTTTTCTGCCGTTATATTTAATGCCACCTTCCACTAGCTCCTTCGCCAGCATTAATGGAGCGTCAAAATCAAAGCGGGTTATATTTCTCTTACTGGCTGCAAAGTGTGCTGCAGCTGTAATACCAATCCGCGTTTCAATCATACTTCCAACCATACATTCCATTCCGTTTACCTCTGCAAGCTGATTGATGATTTGGGCCTGATAGATTCCCCCAGATTTCATTAGTTTAATATTAATTAAATCTGCACTTCTAGTTTTAATCACCTCAAAGGCCTGCCGCGGTGAGAAAACACTTTCGTCCGCCATTATCAAAGTATCCACATGATCAGTCACCTGTTTAAGACCAGCTATATCCCAGGCTTTTACAGGCTGTTCAACAAGCTCAATATTTAAATCCATTTCCTCCATTTTACGAATGGCTTGAATGGCTTCCTTCGGTGACCAGCCCTGATTAGCATCCAGACGAATTTTTATTGCCTTGCCTACACGTCCCCTTATTTCACGAATCCGCTCGATATCAGTTAGAACATTATCCTTTCCAACCTTAACCTTCAGTACATCAAAGCCCTGCTGAACATAAGCAACAGCGTCTTCTCCCATTTCTTCAGGTCCGTTTACACTTACGGTAAAGTCGGTTTCAATTTCCTGTTTATGGCCCCCTAAAAACTGATAAAGCGGGAGCTTGCATTGCTGTGACAGACAATCATATAGGGCCATATCAATCGCCGCTTTTGCACTCGAATTTCCGATTAAAATCGATTGAATTCCTTGAAAAAGAGTTTCATAGCTTAATAGACTTTGCTGCTCTAAATATGGCTTTAATACATGGTGAATGGCTGATTCAATGCTTGAAAGAGTTTCTCCAGTAATGACAACAGTTGGCGGAGCTTCCCCCCAGCCGATTATTCCGTTGTCACATGAGACCTTTACTAAGATGGACTCAGCCGTAGTCACAGTGCGAAGTGCCGTTTTGAATGGTTTAATAAGTGGTATTGCTACCCTGTATGTCTCAATTTTGTCTATTTTCATATATACCACCTTTTAAGGTAGTTCAAAAGGAACAGAAGCATAGCACCCTTTGAACGAAATCATTTTACTGTATGCCACTTTCGATTATTAATTGTTTATTTGCAGTATCCAGTTCCGCATTCACACCAAGAGGGATGGAAATATGCGGAGAGCAATGACCAAATCTAAATCCCTTAATAGCAGGCTTATTAGCTAAAAGCGCATAATGATGTATCACCTCATCAAGAGATAAAGAAAGCTCCCTTTCCGGAACACAGTTATTAAAATCACCAATAATGAATCCTGCTGCATCATAAAGCTTCCCTGCCATATGCAATTGATTTAGCATTCTATCTATAGAACGAGGCTCTTCATTAATATCTTCAATTAATAAAAGCTTGCCTTTAGTATCAATCTCAAATGGGGTGCCGATTGTGCTCGCTATAAGGGACAAATTCCCCCCAGTTATTTCTCCGTTGGCTTTGCCTTCAATTAAAGTTTCTAATGGAGAAATTTCTTCGTTATATTGGATCTCAGTTGGATTGAATAATTGCTTAAAATATTCCTTCGAAAGTGGATCTGCATCCACTTTTCCGATATCAGATGCAAGCATAGGGCCATGAAAAGTAACAAGTCCTGCTAGCTTGCGAATAGCCGTATGCAAAAAGGTAATATCGCTGTAGCCCCAGAAAATTTTCGGGTTGCTTTTAATAAGCTCGTAATCAATATGGGAAGCAATTCTCCCCGTCCCATATCCTCCGCCTGCACAGATAATTGCCTTTACGTCATTATCTGCAAACATCATATGTAAATCTGCTAATCGATCTTCATCTTTTCCAGCTAAATATCCATATTGATCATAAACATGTTTTCCGAGCTTTATCTTTAATCCCAAATCTTCTATGAAAGCGAAAGAACGATACAAATTCTCTTGATTTGGCGGACTGGCTGGCGCAATAATACCGATGGTGTCCCCAGCCTTTAACGCGCGAGGTTTTATTAACATGCTGGCACATCCTTCCTGAAAATTTGACCTTTCCTTAATCAAAATATAAAAATTTCTTCATATTCTTTTTAAAAAAAGGGATGTTCAACCGAACACCCCTTTTGAAATTTAATTTAACTTACAAGTAAGTTAGCATAGATATCTAGCTCCAGCGCCTAGGGGCTCGCCGACTAAGAACGCCGCGTCCTGTGGCAACATCGGCACTAGTACGTCCTGTACGTCGGAGGTCATAAGCCAATCCGACAAGAAGGTTAAAGGGCAACCTTCTCGCCGGCTCGTCTTATGCTTGTCGCCCCTGGGCAAGGCGCTTCCGCTTTTAATTTTTATCCGCCCATTTCAGTTCCATATATCCAACAGGATGGCGAACGATGCCTGAAACAGCTTCATTCTCTAAATTAACTTGGTTATAGAAATAAAGTGGGACGATTGGCATTTCTTCAAATAGGATTTTCTCAGCCTCGTACATCATTTCATAGCGCTTTGCTTCATCTGCTTCATTTTTTGCATCCTTAATTAATTGGTCATATTTTGCATTGCTCCAGCCCGTACGGTTCATAGATAGACCAGTCTGGAAGTTTTCTAGGAAGTTAATTGGGTCCGCATAGTCAGCAAGGAAAGAACTGCGCGAAAATTGGAATTTCAAGGCTTTCTGGTCTTCCGCAAATACGTTCCACTCCATATTTGCAAGCTTCACTTCTACACCCAGATTATCCTTAAACATTTGCTGAAGAGCCTCAGCAATTTTCTTATGTGCATCACTTGTGCTATAAGTGATTGTTACTTCAGGAAGTGTCTCATAGCCTTCCTCTTCCATTCCTTTTGCTAAAAGAGCTTTTGCTTCTTCAACATCTGTTTTTACAAGATCGCCTGCTGTTTCACGGAAATCCTTTCCGTTCGCATCATTAAATCCATATGCAACGAAGCCATAAGCTGGCTTTTGTTTGTTTTTTGTAACAAAGTCAACAATTTGCTGCTGGTCAATGGCCATAGCAAAGGCTTTACGAATATTTACGTTTTGGAACGGCTCCATCGTTACGTTAAAACGATAGAAATAATCCCCTGCCTGATCTTCAACCTTAGCTTTTCCTTCTGAGAGAATTTGTTCAGCTAGATCTGCCGGAACTTCAGAAACGTCAAGCTCACCAGTTTGGAACATTTGGTATTCCGTATTTGTATCATCGATAATGGCCCAATGAACTTTGTCTAGCTTCACTGTTCCAGCATCCCAGTATTGGTCATTCTTTTCCATTACGAAATGGCTGTCATGCTGCCATTCTGTTAAGTTAAAAGGTCCATTTCCAACAAATGATGCTGCTTCAGCAAACCATTTTGGATTTTCAGTTGCTACCTTCTCATTAATTGGGAAGAAAGCCGGATTTGTAATAACACTTAAGAAATAAGCTTGTGGACTAATTAAAGTTACTTCGAAAGTTTTGTCATCAACTGCTTTAACCTTCACATCATCAGCTGAACCTTCGCCATTGTTATAAGCTTCTGCTCCCTCGATGAAATAGCCAAGGAATGCAGCTGGAGATCCTGTTTCAGGGTCTAAAAGGCGTTTCCATGCAAATACAAAATCGCCTGCTGTTACGTCATCGCCATTTGACCATTTTGCATTATCGCGAATGTGGAAAGTATATGTTTTCCCATCCTCTGACACATCCCATTTTTCAGCAGTTGCTGCTTCAGGGTCATGACTTTCACCTAGGCGTGTCAGCCCTTCCATTAAGTTATTTAACCCAGCCCAAGAAACATTATCAAAACCGATTGGAGGATCAAACGAAGTTGGCTCCATGCCATTGTTTAAATAAAGAACCTTTTCAGTTACTACCTCTTCTTCTTTATTGCCATCATCCTTCTCTTTTTCTACAGGCTCTTTTCCTGCATCCTGCTTTGCTGTACAGGCCGCAAGTACCAAAATCAATAGACCTGTTAGCAAGAGTGATAAAACCTTTTTCATGCCATTTCCCCCTTTTTAATATTAATGACCATTTTTACTATTCTCAGCTATATGATAATCGCTGATAGAAAAGAACCTTCAAAGGTCTCATGCCTTCGTACCCTTCTTGCTATATGCAATTAGGGCTATTTAAAAAGCTAGAAACCCTCTGAAAGGTCTGACCTACTTCATACTTGCCAGCATTTTCACAGCACGTTCGTCCTGCAGCCAGCAGTCAACTTGATGTTCATTACTTAGGTGGGTTTTAAATGGATAAGCCCGCTCACAAACCTCCATCGCATAGCTGCATCTTGCTGTAAAAGGGCAGCCTTTCGGAGGTGAAAATAGATCTGGAGGGGAGCCTCCTATCGGGACAAGATCAGCGCCTTCTAAGTCAAGACGAGGAACAGAGTTTAATAAACCCTTCGTATATGGATGCTGCGGTTGATAGAATATTTCTCTTCTCGAACCGGCCTCTACGATTTTTCCGGCATACATGACCGCAATCCGGTCAGCCACTTGGGCAACTACACCAAGATCATGGGTAATGAGTATAATAGATACACCTGTTTTCTTCTGAATATCTTTAAATAAATCTAGTATTTGTGCCTGTATCGTTACATCCAGTGCTGTCGTAGGCTCATCAGCAATCAATACCTCTGGCTGGCAAACGAGAGCCATTGCTATAACAATACGCTGCCTCATCCCCCCGCTAAATTGGTGAGGATAATGCTTTAACCTCTCCTCTGGATCTGGGATGCCTACTAAATCCAGCATTTCTAATGCTGTCTTTTTGGCCTTTTGTCTGGAAATGGATTTATGCTGCAAAATCCCTTCAATAATCTGTTCGCCAATCTTTAAAGTAGGGTTAAGAGCTGTCATCGGATCCTGAAAAATCATCGATATATCTGCCCCACGAATATTTCTCATTTCCGGCTCTTTCAATTTAGTTAAATCGTTTCCTTTAAATAGAATCGAGCCATCCACAATTTTACCTGGCGGATTTGGGATAAGGCGCATAATACTTTGTGATGTTACACTTTTGCCGCAGCCCGATTCTCCCACGATAGCTAGTGTTTCCCCTTTGTATAAGTCAAAGGTAACCCCTCGGACAGCTTTCACTTCTCCTCCGTATGTCTTAAACGAAACATGGAGATTATTTACTTCGAGAACTTTTTCCATGATGATTACCTCCTTAACTTCGGATCAAGTGCATCCTGGAGTCCGTCCCCGAGCACATTAAACGAAAACATGGTCAGTGAAATAAAGAATGCAGGGAAAAATAATCTCCACCAATGACCTGATAGAATAGTAGACAAACCATCGCTCGCCATTGACCCCCAGCTAGCAAAAGGCGGCTGAATGCCTAGCCCCAGAAAGCTTAGAAAAGCTTCTGCGAAAATAGCAGATGGTACAGTTAAAGTCATTTGTACAATAATCGGCCCCATTGTGTTTGGAAGCAGATTTTTCCTAATAATCCTTGATGTTTTCGTTCCGAATGTCTTAGATGCAAGGACAAATTCGTAGTTTTTTATTTGCAGGACCTGCCCTCTTACAATCCGGGCCATTCCAATCCATCCTGTTACAGTAAGGGCGAAGATAATTGTAAATAAACCTGGCCCCATGACAACACTTATTAAAATAACTATTAATAAATATGGCAGTCCGTATAAAATTTCAACTATTCTCATCATGACATTGTCTGTTTTTCCGCCTTTATATCCGGCGATTCCTCCATAGACAACCCCAATGGCAAAATCAATTAAGGCAGCTACGATCCCAACAAACAGGGATATTCTAGCTCCATACCACGTTCGAGAAAATACATCTCTGCCCAGTTCATCTGTCCCAAACCAGTGTTTACTTGAAGGGGGCAAATTTTGATTCATGAGCTTTTGTTCTGTGACATCATGTGGAGAAATGATTGGTCCAAATATCGCCATAAAGGCAAGAAAAATGAGAAAGGTCAGTCCCGCCATGGCTAATTTATTCTTTAATAGGCGTCTCCATGCGTCCTTCCAGTAGCTAAGACTTGGACGAACAACGGCCTCAGCCTCAGCTTGATTACTTTTTTTCGGAACAAACCATTCATCTGGAATGTCTGCTGCAATATGTCGATCATGCTGTTTTTTTAGTTCCATTAGGCCGCCTCCTTTTTATGCAGCTTGATTCGAGGGTCGAGGATGCCATAAGCAATGTCCACTAAAAATAGCATCATAATTAGAATTGAGCTGTAAAAAACTGTTGTCCCCATGATGACAGGGTAGTCTCGTTGATTAATACTTTCCACAAAATACTTTCCCATGCCCGGGATGGCAAAAATCTTTTCGATAACAAATGTCCCCGTCAGAATACTGGCTGCAAGTGAGCCTAATACTGTAACGACCGGCAATAGTGCATTTCTTAATGCATGTTTAAAAACAATTTTCACTGGTGACAATCCCTTTGCTTTTGCTGTCCTAATATAATCCTGTGTCAGTACTTCAAGCATACTGGCTCTCGTTAACCTGGCGATGATGGCCATTGGGCCTGTTGCAAGTGCTAACGTTGGCAGGATCATATGCTTCGGACTCACCCATGTAGCAACAGGAAGGATACCCCAGTTAACAGCCACTTGTTGAATAAGAAGGGTGGCCATTACGAAGTTTGGAATCGAGATCCCGAGAACAGCTATCGTCATGGCCATATAATCAATGAAGCCATTATGACGAAGGGAAGCAATCACTCCAAGTGTGATACCGGATAGAACCGCAACAATTAAAGTCACAATCCCTAGCTCAAACGAAACCGGGAATCCCCTTCCAAGCATTTCGTTGACGGTTTGAGATGATTTTTTAATTGAAGGTCCAAAGTCTAATGTAGCAACTGATTTCAAATACATTCCATATTGAACATAAAGCGGTTTATCCAAGTGATAGAACTTTTCCAGGTTCCTTTGAACCGTCTCATTCGTAGCCCTTTCCTCGTTAAATGGAGAGCCTGGTATCGAATGCATGAGAAAAAAGGTAAGCGTAACGATTAGCCAAAGTGTTACCAGCATGGCAATGAGGCGTTTTACAATGTAAGTTGTCATTTAATAACACTTCCTAACAGAATGATGTTCTCATCGCTAATTCAACCATGACCAGCATTGCTCTATAGGCTTCAAGAATATCCTTTGCCTGATAACGGACGATGGTCGAGTTTTCTTCAATCTCAGTACCTGGCATTAAAGCAGCCCATTCTGCTTGCCCGTAGTTGGCAAATTCGATTCTGAGAAGCGGATTATCTGGCGGTGCAAGCGGTTTCACTAAATCGCGATTTTTCAGAGCCTCGGCAGTTTTCTCTCTTAGAAGCTCGCCTGCTTTTGCAGGTGTTAATGATTTAACGGCTGAACGGGTAATCGTTTCCTTTACAACCGCAGTGGTTACATTTGGAATTAGCTGCTCCGCTTCCAATGCGGCACGGTCGTCTCCCGCTACCATAATGACAGGAACTCCATAGTAGCCTGCAACATAAGCATTGAGACCCATCTCTCCGACTGCCACGTCATTGATATACATATTGCGTACGCCAAAAATCATCGAATGGGACATTGCTCCCTTCATGGAAGCCCTTGCATGATAACCGACAAAAACAGCTCCAACGAAAGTTGAATCCAACCCTTGGACCATTGAATAAGGCTTAACATCTCCTACTATTACTTGAGCCTCTGGATGGAGGTTTTCTATGAGAAGATTATTCATTTTCGAATGGCTATCATTTACTAATACCTCTGAACAACCTTGGTCATAGGCTGCTGTAATAACATAGTTAGCCTCTTCAGTCATAATCCTTCTGCTTCGCTCGTAATTATGCTTGGAAGAATCAACATGTGTATAGTCAGCCAGACCTGTAATCCCTTCCATATCAACAGATATGTATAGCTTCATTTATATGTCCCCCTATTATAGTTTAATAGAATTTATCAAAAAACAACTTCTTTTGAAGAAACATACAGTATTTGAAATAAAAACCCAGCTGCCAGAGAAAATAATCATCTCTAACAGCTGGGTTTCATCTGCGTTTAACAGAAAAAGCAGCTTATTTATTCATTATTTGGGTATATTTAATATTCGCATTCTTAAAAGCCACCATTAAAGCCTTTTGAGATGATCCAAAATAACGCTGTTCAATTTCTTCCAGCACATGATCCACTTCTAGGATGGATTTTCCTACAAATAGTGATTTAATAAAAGATGAAGTCAATGCAATCGTGGATGAACATTCCGCATCAACTATTTGGTCGGTTTCTCGGTTGATGACAAGACCAATGAAGAAACCATTATACTTTTGCATAATCGGATTGTTCGAAGAAGTCTTACTGTCGCCAATAATATAAACAGTATTTTGCTGAAACATGAACATGCCTCCTGCAGAGCAAGGATATTACATGGGGTGTTAATGTGGTTAACATAAACATTCAATGTAATGCATAAGCCCTTACTAGGATTGTAATACAACAGAGTCAGACTGACAACCACTTAATAAGATTTTTCTAAATATTTTATTAACTGTTATTTTATTTTATTGCTTATTTTACGTCCAATAATACCTTGTCCCTTGCATGCTGAAGAAGCAGTTCACCCGTTATTAGTTTCTCTCCTCCGCCTTGAGCAAACTGATCGTTTCCTCCACCCTTTCCATTTATTAAAGGAAACAGCTCACTTGAAATACTCTTCATACTAACAGTCTGCTGGGCGCCTCTTGCACATACAAATTGCAGCTTGCTTTCCGTTTCATTCACTAAGAAAACAATAACTTCATTAGAAAGAGCAGTCATCAATCGGGCTAGCTTCTGAAGATCCTGAATAGACCGATTCTGAAAAACTTCATTAACGATCTTCCTATTTTCTGTATGATCTATTGAACTAAGAAGATCCTTTGCTTCATAGGACAAAAGCAATTCCTGCATAGCTTCTAATGACTTTTCGCGATCTTTTCCATTCTCTATTAGCTTTTTAGCTGCTGCCGCAAGATCTTGTTCCGGTGCATTTAACAGATCTGTCAACTCCCTGAGTACTTTATGCTTTTGATGGAGCTGGGTTAAAACCCGTCCTCCGCAAACAAAGTGAACCCGGATTTTATTTTTTTGCCGTTCCCAATCCAATATTTTGATAGGCCCAACTTCAGCCGTGGATTTCGGATGAGTCCCGCCGCAGCCGTTATAATCAAAATCAGGAATGATCACAAGGCGGATATTTTCGGTAACAGCAAGTTCCTTCCGTAATTGAGATTTGGAAAGTTCATCCTCCGAAACCCATTTCGTTTCGATTGGCCGCCCCTCTAACACAATTCGATTCGCTAACAGCTCTGCTTCCATCGCCTGTTCCTCTGTAAGCTCGCTAACATCTAAATCAATCGATACCATTTCTCTTCCTAAATGAAAACCTATCGTTGCAAAATTAAAAAGCTCTACAAAAGCCGCCGTTAAAATATGCTGGCCCGCATGCTGCTGCATATGATCAAAACGCCTGTCCCAATCAATTTCACACGCAACCATGTCAGCAGTTTCACCAAGCTCGGCCTCTAAATAATGGCGGATTTCTCCGTCAATTTCTTCCACATCAATAACCTTCACACCATTCAAGGCGCCAGTATCATAAGGCTGGCCCCCGCCCGTTGGATAGAAAGCTGTTTCATCTAAAACAGCAAACCATCTGCCCTGCTCATCCTTCTCTTGTTTCAGTAAATGGGCACGGAAGGATTTCATATAAGGATCTTTATAATATAACTTACCGTCCAATGTTTTAATCCCCTTTGCTTTTTCTTAAAAACACCTATTCTATCGTTTGTTTTCCTCTTTCGTAATATTGCTTCATTTCTTTCTCAGGCACCATGCTTCCGCCTGTTCCCCAGACGATGTGCACTGCATTGTTTAAATTTGACTGAAGCTGATTCTTTTCCGTATATGCTTTCCCCGTTTCGGATTGTAATAATTCGATATAAGTTGAGAAACCTGCAAGAGCGGATGGCTCTAGAAAAATCCCCTCTGTATCAGCAAGCAATGTCAGGAAGGAAAATAATTTTTCATCTTCTACAGTTGAAATTCCACTAATTTTATTTTCAATCGTTTTGCCAATAAATTCAGATGGGCGCCCAACAGCTAGTCCGTCAGCTTCCGTTTTGTTATCAATGCCAAAATCCTGAACGGCTACTTTATCATGAAGTCCCGTCATTAAACCAAGGAGCATACATGGGGAATGAGTCGGCTCTACGAAGAAACAATGGACATTATCTCCGAATACAAGCTTAAGGCCGAATGTGACTCCTCCTGGCCCTCCACCTACACCACATGGCAGATAAACAAATAATGGATGCTCCTCATCCACCTTAATATTCGTATCCTCCAGCTGCTTCTTCAAACGAATGGCTGCTACTGAATAGCCTAGGAAAAGATGCTTAGAGCTTTCATCATCAACAAAATACATATTCGGATCCTCATTTGCCTGCTTTCTGCCCTGTGCAACGGCTTCACTAAAATCCGATGCATGCTCAACGACAACTACTCCCTTTTCGCGAAGCAAATCCTTTTTCCACTGCTTGGCATCAGCCGACATATGAACGAACACTTTGAAGCCGAGCTTCGCGCTCATAATGCCGATGCTAAGCCCTAAGTTTCCTGTTGAACCTACAGCAATGGAGTAGCCTGAAAAAAAATCTTTATATTTTTGCTCAGCCAATATTGAATAATCATCCTCTAGCGAAAGCAGCTCATGTGTTAGGGCTAATTCCTCGGCATATTTCAGTACTTCATAAATTCCGCCTCTCGCCTTAATAGAGCCAGAAATCGGAAGGTGGCTATCCCCCTTCAAAAACAAATTTCCAGGTAAAACATGTTGATAAAGCTCTTCTAACCTAGTTTCCATATTCGGAATCGGAAAGAGCGGTGATTCAATAAATCCCTTTTCCTTCGCCGTTTCTGGAAATACCTTTGCAATGTACGGGGCAAAGCGCGCCAATCTTTCTTCCGCATCGATGACATCTTCCATCGTCATGGAAGAGTGCTCCGCGATTGACTTGTACTTCGGATTCGTCCAAAAAACTTCCTTTAACTTAGTCATTTCTGAAAGCACCGGGTATTCCTTTTCCCATTCTTCTATCGATTTCCCTTGAATAACATCAGTTTGCATCAAAATCATCTCTTTTCTACATTTTTATCTTGTTATTTTGAATGAAAAGAGGCACTTTTACAAGGTAAAACGCGAAATAATCGAAAATTTATTATTTGAGAAACAAGTTTGACAATTTAATATGAAAATAACAAGAGCAGAAAAGGACGGGTTTGTCGAACCGATCTTTTCAAAAGTGGGGATTGATACGTATCACCGATTTCCCCTTCATATGGATGATCGAGGCGTATATAAAAAGTTGTGACTTCTCCTTTTAAGGATGCCAAAAATTTGGCTGGGTTTGATGACCGAAGTTGACTATTGTTGGTAGGAGCGGGCACCTAAACCGGCTACTGATGACCGCTTGCACCTCAAAACCCTTGGAGCGGGAACCATTGCCTATGTTTGGTGACTGTGATGGGCTATTTTGGAC